>JAFAKZ010000288.1 GCA_019234745.1 Burkholderiales bacterium | reverse complement strand
GCTGAGCTATGTGGAGCTGAACCGTCGCGCCAACCAGTTGGCGCACTACCTGCTGGCGGCCGGTGTTCGGCCGGACGACCGCGTCGCCATCTGCGTCGAGCGCAGCTTCGACATGGTGGTGGGCCTGCTCGGCATCCTCAAGGCCGGCGGCGCCTATGTGCCGCTGGACCCCAGCCATCCGGTCGACCGCCTGGCCTGGATGCTCGAGGACAGCGCGCCCGCCGCCGTGCTCACGCAAACGCAACTGCAGGACAAGCTCGTGCGGCCATCCGTGCCCGTGATTGTCCTCGATGCCGCGGCCATACGCAGCGAGCTAAGCGGCTACGCCGGGCACAACCCGAGCCGCGCCACCCTGGGCCTTGGCCCAGAGCATATGGCCTACGTCATCTACACCTCGGGTTCGACGGGTAGGCCAAAGGGCGTAATCAACCAGCACAGCGGTGTCGTCAACCGCCTTTGCTGGGCACAGGAGACGTACCGTCTCAAACAAGACGACTGCGTGCTACAAAAAACGCCGTTCGGCTTCGACGTCTCCGTGTGGGAGTTCTTCCTACCCCTGCTTGCAGGCGCGCGGCTGATCATGGCGCGGCCGGACGGTCATCGTAACCCGCAATACCTGCGCGAGATCGTCGCTGAGCAGCGCATCACGACGATGCACTTCGTGCCATCCATGCTGCCCGCCTTCTTGGCCGTGGCCGACGAGGCCGGCTGTGCGAGCCTGCGCCGGGTGCTGTGCAGCGGCGAGGCTCTGCCCCATGCAGAGCAGGAGCGCTTTATGGCAGCGCTGCCGCACTGCGAGCTGCACAACCTCTACGGCCCGACCGAAGCGGCCATCGACGTCACGGCCTGGCATTGCGTGCCGGACCGCCACGTCGGCATCGTGCCCATCGGCAAGCCGATCGCCAATACGCAGATCTATATCCTGGACAGCGGCGGACAGCCCGTCCCAGTCGGCGTCGTCGGCGAATTGCACATTGGCGGCGTCGGCGTCGCACGCGGCTACCTGAACCGGCCGGAGTTGACAGCCGAGCGCTTCGTGGCCGATCCATTCAGCCGCACGAGCGGCGCCCGCATGTACAAGACAGGCGACCTGTCGCGCTGGCTGCCGGATGGCAATATCGAGTACCTGGGCCGCAATGACTTCCAAGTCAAGATCCGCGGCTTCCGTATCGAGTTGGGCGAAATCGAGGCGCGCTTGGGCCAGTGCGACGGCGTACGGCGTGCGGTGGTCGTGGCCCGCGAAGACCAACCCGGTGAAAAGCGCCTGGTAGCCTACCTGCAGGCCGGCGCCGACAAGCCGGAGATCGCCGAGCTGCGCCGCGAGCTGGCGCTGCATTTGCCTGAGTACATGGTGCCGTCCGCCTTCGTGATAGTGGACGAATTCCCGCTCAGCGCCAACGGTAAACTGGACGCGAAGGCGCTGCCCGCGCCAGATCAATCGGCCGTCAGCGTGCGTTGCTACGAGGCCCCGGTCGGCGAGGTCGAAGCGGCCATCGCCACGCTCTGGCAGGACATGCTCGGCTTGGAACGCGTCGGAAGGAATGATCAATTCTTCGACTTGGGCGGCCACTCCCTGCTGGCCGTTGCCTTCCTTGCGCGCCTGCGGCAACGGATCGGCGTCGACATCCCCCTGCGCGAGCTATTCACGCACCCGACCGTCGCCGATCTCGCCCTCGCGATCACGGACCGCAGCAACGCCAAGCCATACAAGCACCTGGTGCCGATACGCCCGGCGGGCGAGGAACGCCCGCTCTTCTTCGTACACCCGGGCGAGGGCGAGGTCGGCTATGTCCGCTCGATGGCGCAATGGCTCGACCCGGCCACACCGGTCTACGGTCTTGCCGCCGTCGGCCTGCTGGCGGACGAGGAGCCCATCCGCACCGTCGAGGAAATGGCTGCGAGCTACTTGCGCGAGATGAAGCTGGTGCAGGCGCAGGGACCCTATCGCATCCTCGGCTGGTCGGCCGGCGGCACCATCGCCTATGAAATCGCCCAGCAGCTGCTTGGCATGGACGAGCAGGTTGAATTCCTCGGTCTGATCGATACCGTCAGCGCCTACGGCACGGCTCATCACGAGGAGCGGGGCGAGCAGGTACCGAACGAGCTGGTGGCCTGGGTACGCGCACTCGTCGGCAAGGACCACGCCAACCCCGGCGCGGACCTCGAAGCCCTGGTGCGCCAGGGCCAGGCCTCGGGCGCCTTCCCCAGCGACCTCGAACTGGACTTGGTGCTGCGGCACCTGACGCTGCGCCATGCCATCTTCTGCGCCATGCGCGACTACGTGCGGCATCCCATCCCGCTGCCCGTCACCTTGTTCGCCGCATCAAGCGGGGCGCCGGCCGACCGGTCGCTCGGCTGGCGCGCGGTACTGGGCGACCGTCTACGCCTGACCCCGGTACAGGGTGACCACTATTCAATGATGGAGGCACCACACATCGCGGACCTGGCCCGTGAGATCGACATGGCCACGCACTTGGCCAAGGGTGCCGCGCCAGGCCAAGGCAACGCGTATGCCGCGCGCGTCACGATCCAGTCCGGCCGGGCCGGCGTCGCGCCCTTGTTCTGCGTGCCCGGCGCCGGTGCCAGCGTCGCCTCGTTTGCCGCGCTGACCATGTCGCTGCACGGCTCCATTCCGGTTCACGGGCTGCAGCCACGCGGCCTGTGCGGCACCATGGTGCCCCATGGCGACGTGGCGAGCGCCGCACGTGCCTACCTCCGAGAAATCCGGGAGGTCGCACCGCGCGGCCCGTATCGCCTGTGCGGCCACTCCTTTGGAGGCTGGGTTGCCTGTGAGATCGCCCGCCAGTTGCAGGCCGCAGGCGAAACGGTCGCCACGCTGGTGGTGCTCGACTCGGAGGCACCTGTAGGCCCGCCACCGCACGCACCCTATACGCGCGTCGAGATGCTGATGCGGCTAATCGATATCTACGAGATGAGCCTCGGCAGGTCGTTGGCGTTGAGCCCAGAACGGCTGGGGACGCTGGATGCGGACGCGCAATTGTCCCTGCTGCACGCCCGTCTGGTGGAAAACGGCGTCATGCCACGGAATTCGAACGTACAGACATTGCGCGGCATCGTGCGCGTGTTCGCCACCAATCTCAATACGCATTACGCACCGAAAGACCCCTACCCCGGGACGGTGCATCTCGTCGCCGCACCCGGCTATATCCGCGGCGCCACGGCAGACCCTGGCTTCGACCCAGACACCTTGGCCGATGCCTGGCGCCGCTTTGCACCCGACACACGGCTCTGGGTCGCACCGGGGAACCATATGACGCTACTCGCCCAGCCGCACGTCAATCGCCTGGCCGAGTGGATGATGCCTTTACTTAAGGAAATACGATGAGCAATGCGGAAGTTCTAAGCCCCGCCGAAATACCGCGGGCAGGTCTCGGCCGTGATTTCTACCTGATTTGGGTAGGCCAGGCCATCTCCATGCTGGGTACGCAATTGACCGGCTTCGCGTTCAGCGTGTGGACGGCCAGGGCGATGCAGGACTACGCCCTGTATATCCTGGTGGCGACCCTACCGGCCCTTGTGCTGTTGCCCTGGACCGGCGGCATCGCAGATCGCTACGACAGGAAGAAGATCCTCCTGCTGTGCGAGCTGTCCGCCATGGTTTGCATGGCGCTGCTGGCCCTGTTGGCCTGGCGCCATGCGCTGGCCCTATGGCACGTATACTCGATCCAGCTCGTGCTGTCTGCCGGTGCCGCCTTCCAGGGCCCGGCCGCGCGGGCAACCATTGTCAGCATCCTGCCCAAGGAGCAGCTGGGCCGCGCCGGCGGCCTATTCGGCCTCACTTCGGCGCTGACCCAGTTCGGCGGACCTATCCTTGCCTCCGGTCTGCTCGTGGTCATCGGCATGCGCGGCATCGTGGCTGCCGACATGGTGAGTTACGGATTCGCCGTCCTGGGGCTGTTCCTGGCCAGCATCCCGACGATCGCCCAGCTACACGCCGCCGAAGGCAAGACGGGCGGCGAAGAAACGGAAAACGCCCGCAAGCACCCGTTCGCCGACCTCATGTGGTCGATCGACTTCCTGCGTGCCCGGCCGAGCATGGCGTTTACCTACGCCTACACGGCGCTTGGCGGCTTTCTTTCCAGCATGATGCTGTTCCTCGCGACGCCCACGGTGATCGCACGATATTCACCCACGGCCCTGCCCTGGGTCACGTCGGCCGGCGCGATCGGCATGCTGCTCGGCGGCTTGCTGATGGTTGCCTGGGGCGGTCCGAAGAAATGGTCGCCCCTGCTACTCGGCTTCAATATGTTCGCGGGCCTGGCCGTCATGGCAGCCGGCGCGTCCCCTTCGCTGGTCGTGCTGTGCATCTGCGCACTGCTCGTCATGATGTGCAACGACACGCTGAGCGCGAGCATGCAAAGCATCTGGCAGCGCAAGGTACCCAAGGCTGCGCAGGGGCGGTTCACTGCATTCCAGCAGATCATCAGCATCAGCATGCTGCCGCTGAGTTCGCTCGTCGCCTCCACCCTCTACAGCACCGTCGAACCTGCATTCCGCGTGGGTGGGTCGATGGCCGGCCTCAGCAGCCACCTGGGCACCGGCGCCGGCGGCACCTACAACTTCCTGTTTTGCCTCGTCGGTCTGGCAAGCGTCGTCGTGTCGCTGCTGGCGCTCGCTCAGCGCCGCCTGTACCGGCTTGAGGAAGAAGTGCCGGATGCCTTCTAGGCCGCCGACTTGAAGTCTTGATCATCTCGAAACTCGACGGCCGCAACCTGGCGTCATATGGAGAACGAAAAGTGAGTTTGCAAGAGAACACTGCTGCAGCGATTCAACCCGCCCACGACATGGTCTACCTGAGACCGGACGTCAAGCTTGAGCCGCTCATCTATCGCTGGTACGCCTGGTCGCACCTGATGTCGCCCGCCCAGCTCGCCCTGCACCTGAAGTTTCGCCTGCTGCCGCTGTTGAAGTCCTTTGCCACCAGCCCGTCGGCACATATCGCGGCGAATACCGACCCCAAGATGTACGGCGGCCCGTTCATGAGCCTGGAAGAGCACGATGTACCTGCGGTGAACAAGTTGTATGAGCAGACGGCGCAGGACGCCCAGCAACTGATCGAACTGGCGCAGGATTTGAAAGCCGTGTCGGACTCCCTGCAGGAGAAGGCAAACGGCTACTCCCTGAACGAATGCTATGGGGCGCTGCCCGATTCGCTCAAGGGATTGGTGGAATTTCTGTACAACACCAACCATCACGCTGATTTTCGTCTGTTCGAGGAACTCATCCATTCGGAAGGTTATACGGCCAATGCACAGGAAGTGATGCTGGAAGTGCGACGCGAGCGCGACCGGCATTTCTTCATGAGCACGCCGCGCCTCGACACTGACGACAGCATGTCGTTCAAGATCAAGTTCGCCGACGAGCGCCTGGACGCCTTGAGCGCTATGCGTACGAAGGCCGGCTCCTTCACCGGCATCGCGCAGCACTTTGAAGTCGCTGCCGACGATCTGCCGGTATTCCGTAATTTCTTCACGGACACAGCGCCCGTGCAGGCTGCCAACAAGCGTGGCGGGCCGACGGACCAGCAGGTACGCATGCGCTTCTTCGGTCATGCCTGCGTGCTGTTCCAAACGCAGGACGTCGCTGTACTCTTCGACCCCTTCGTGGCCATCGAGCCCGGGTCGGACGATCGCTTCACCATCAACGACCTGCCGGACTTCATCGACTACGTGGTGCTCACCCATCACCACCACGACCATTTCAACCCGGAGATGCTGATTCAGTTGCGGCATCGCATCGGCACGATCATCGTGCCGCAGAACAATAGTGGCGCCATCGCCGACCCATCCATGAAGCTGGGGCTGCGCGACCTGGGCTTCAACAATGTCCGCATGGTCAATGCTTTCGAGCAGATCGACATCCCCGGTGGACGGATATTGAGCCTACCGTTTACGGGCGAGCACGCCGACCTGAACATCTACAGCAAGCACGCCATTGCGCTGAAGCTGCACGCCCGCCAGTTCATGTTCCTGATCGACTCCGATGGCCGGGACAATGTGCTCTACCGCAGGATCATGGAGCGCATCGGCAAGATCGACGCCCTGTTCATCGGCATGGAATGCAATGGCGCGCCCCTGAACTGGCTGTATGAACCGCTGCTGTTCAAGCCGCTCAATCGCCGCAACAACGAGTCCCGGCGTCTTTCCGGCGCCGACTGCGAGCGGGCCTGGGGCATCATCAACGAGGTGGAAGCACCGCAGGTGTTCGTCTATGCCATGGGCCAGGATCCCTGGATGAAATACGTCATGGGTCTCGAATACGAACCGGACAGCATCCAGCTAGTCGAGTCGGAAAAGCTCATTGAGCGCGCCAACGCCGCCGGCATACCGGCTACGCGCTTGGTCAGCGGTCACGAGACGTATTACTGACGCAACGCTCACCGTACGCCGGTAACCCAACAGGAGGGGCCGGCGCCGCGCAGACCCGCCTGGCAAGGTGTACGCCGGTTTGAACTGGAAGGTAGTGTTTCGCAATGCTTGATGTGATCGACAACACGCGCAGCTGCACGCCCTGGCTTAGCCTGGACGCCGTTACGTTCCGCTACGCGAACGGACACGAGGCCATTTCCGGCATCGATCTGAACCTGCGTCCCGGCATCGTCGGCCTGCTCGGGCCCAATGGGGCAGGCAAGTCGACGCTGATGCGCATGCTCGCCACGCTTACCGTGCCGACGGCGGGCTCGATCGGCTGGAACGGCGTCGACATTGCTGCCCGACCCGATGCTCTGCGCCGGGATCTCGGCTACCTGCCACAGGAATTCGGTGTCTACACGGCGCTCAGCGCCAGGGAATTCCTGCGCTACATGGCGGCGGTAAAAGGCCTGCAGCATAAGCATGCGGCGGCACGCGTCGAGGAATGCCTGCATCTGGTCGGCCTGTCCGATCGGGCGAACGACCGACTCGGCAGCATGTCAGGCGGCATGCGGCAGCGCGTCGGCATCGCGCAGGCGCTCCTGAACGACCCGACGCTCGTGATCGTGGACGAACCGACGGTAGGGCTGGACCCGGAAGAGCGCATGCGCTTTCGGAACCTGCTGACCGACCTCGCCGGTGAACGGCTGGTCGTGCTGTCCACCCATATCGTGTCCGACGTGGAAGCGAGCGCAGCGACGCTGGCACTGCTGGCAAAGGGTCGCCTCCAATTCCACGATACGCCGGAAGTCCTGATCCAGCGCGCGCAGGGCCGAGTCTGGGAGTGGACGACGACGGCGGCTCACTTGGGCGAGGTGCGTTCGCGCCATCGCGTCAGCGCCTCCCAGCGCCGGCCCGACGGCATCCGCTTGCGCGTCGTCGCAGATCGCGCGCCGTCTGCCGATGCGGAAGCGGTGGTACCGACGCTGGAAGACGCCTATGTCAACGCGCTGGACCTTGCCGAGGTCTCTGCATGAACGGCCTACGCCGCTTCGGCACCATCTTGATGGCCGAGGTCCTGATGCGCTGCCGGGATCGCCGGCTGATGCTCGTCTTGCTGATGGCCGCTGCCATTGCCTGGTGGTGCTTTCCACCTAAGGGTGCAAGCTATATGGTGCTTGCGCTGGATGAAACCTACCGCGGCCAATACTCGAGCGCCTGGGTCGGCATGACCGTCGCCATGACGTCGCTGTGGATTGCGCTGGCCGGCTTTTACCTGGTGCGCGGTTCGCTGACCCGCGACATCGACACGCAGGTGTGGCAGTTGCTGGCAGCCACGCCGCTGCGCCGCTCGACCTATCTGCTGGCGAAATGGGGCGCCCACCTGACCGTCCTCGGGCTGCTGGTCGCGGCGGCGACGGCCGGCGGCGTTGCGGCACAACTGGTGCGCGCAGAGGACACGCGTATCGACCTGGTCGAACTTTGCAAGCCGATTGCCCTGCTGGCAGCGCCCTCCTGTGCCATCACGGCGATGTTGTCGATCTGGTTCGATCTCATCCCCTTGCTGCGACGCACGTTCGGCAACGTCGCCTATTTCTGCGTCTGGCTAGCCATGCTGGCCGCGACACAACACATGGCCCGCGCTCATACGATGGGCGCAAGCACTGTCATCGGCGACCCCTTCGGCGTAACTGTGTTCACCGAAGCGGCACGCCACGCGATCCAACTGCAGACTGGCGCTACCGCTTCCACCGACTTCTGCATGGTCTGCGGTAGCAAGCCAGGCACGCCAGTTTCCATCGCTTGGCAGACCTGGCAGCCCACGCCCGCCGTGGTTGCGGGCAGGCTCCTCTGGCTGCTGCTTGCCGCTATGGCCGTTGCCGCTGGTGCTGCCCTAGGCTCGCCTAAGCCCTCTGTCCGGAAGGCGGGTGCCGCAACGCAGCGGCAGCGCCCTATCCGCCTGCCGTGGCTAGCCACTCTCGTCCAACCACTGCGTCGCCACCCGTTCGGCGAACTGTTCCTGTCCGAGTTGCAGCTCATGCTACGCCAACGCCGGCGCTGGTGGTGGGCTGCCCTGGCCATCGTCTGGTGCATCCAGTTCTTCGCGGCCATCGATTCCGTTGCCGTAGCCACGGTCGTGGGATGGCTCCTGCTGCTCGACATCTTCTCGCGCGCCGCATTGCTCGAGCGGGATGCGCGTACGGCGGCAATGGTATTCAGCGCCGATATCCACGATCGCATCCTGCGTGCGCGCTGGGCGGCCCTGTTCGCCCTTGCCCTGCTGACGAACCTGCCGGCCCTACTGCACTCGGCCGTCTCTGCGCCCGCGACGGCATTGGCGGCCGTCGCGGCAGACGCCTCGCTCGCCACGGCGGGGCTGGCCCTCGGCGTATTGACGGGCAACGGCAGAACGTTCGAGCTGGCGATTTGCCTGCTGGCCTATTTCGCATTCAACGGTGGGGGCGTCCTGAACATCGCGGTCGATCCGCTCCGCACTACGGTACTGCACCTCGCGGCCACGCTGCCGATGGCGGGCGTGCTGATGGCGAAATGGGGGAGGACGCGCTTGGCCTAGCTATTCCTCACTACGACTGCCCAATCAGGGCCCCCATTGTCAACAAGCTCATTACTTATCTCGAAAGCGAAGAACCTCATGGCAACCGAGCAAACAGTACCTCCGAAGATCGGCATAACGACGGCGATTGCAATCCTGGTCGCGCTGATCGTGCTGATCACCATCGCATTGAAAGGCGAACGGATGCCGACGCCGGCCTCGGCCGATGCCGACGCAACCGTGTTTTCCGAAGCGCGCGCGATGTCCCAGCTGCAGAAAATCGCAGCGCGGCCGCACCCGACCGGTAGCGCCGAGCAGGGCGAGGTACGCGCGCGCCTTGTCGCAACGCTGAAGGACATGGGCTTGAATCCCGAGATCCAGTCCGGCATCAGCGCGGCCGATAGCGAAGGCTATGGTGCTGTCGGCAAGGTCCAGAACATTATCGTACGGCTTCCCGGCACTGCCTCCGGCAAGCCCTTGATGCTCGTCGCCCACTACGACTCGGTGCCCAACGGCCCCGGCGCAGCGGATGACGGCGCCTCGGTGGCGGCCATCCTGGAGACGATCCGCGCCATCCAGCATGGCCCGGCGCTCAAGAACGACGTCATCTGCCTGCTCACCGATGGCGAAGAAGCCGGCCTGCTCGGCTCGAAGCTGTTTATGGCGGAACACCCCTGGGCCAAGAACATCGGCCTGGTCCTCAACTTCGAGTATCGCGGCAGCAGCGGCCCTATGCTGATGTTCGAATCCAGCCCCGGCAACAGCAAGCTGATCGACGTGCTGGCAAAAGCTGCGCCGACCACGGTGACGAACTCGCTGATGTATGAGATCTACCGCCTACTGCCGAACGACACTGACATGACGTCGTTCAAGCAAGGCCACCTGCCAGGCCTGAACTTCGCGGCCATCGAGCAGCCCACCACCTACCACATGCGGCTCGACTCGATCGAGGCCTTGGATAGGTCGACGCTGCAGAGCGAAGGCGACATCATGCTGTCGCTCACCCGACAATTCGGCAATATGCCGCTGGACAATCTGCAAGGCGGCGATGAAATCTACTTCGATCTGCCGGGCCTGGGCCTTGTCCATTACCCGGCCAGCTGGTCGACGCCGCTTGCGGTGCTGGTGTTCGCGGCCTTCGTGGCGGCAGCCTGGGTTGGCGTAAAGAACAAGCACATCCGCATCGGCCGGATGATCGCCGCTGCGTTTGCCTTCCTGTTGACGACGGTGGTGGTCGCCATCGTGTGCCAGCTAGTCTGGCTCGCTGTGGCGGCAATCCACCCGCTGTTCCACCATATGTTCTTCCCCTATGACAGCCACTGGTACCTGCTGGCCTTCGTGGGCTTCGTGGTGAGCATGCTGGCCAAGGCGCATTCCGGCCTGCAGCGCTGGCTCAACCCGACCGAGCTGAATATGGGTGCGGCGCTTTGCCTGCTGCTGTTGCTCGGCGCCCTCATCGCCACCCTGCCGGGCGTCAGTTACCTGCTCACCTGGCCGCTGCTGCCGATGCTGGCCTTGCAGGCTTACCTGCTGTCGCCTCGCGGCGACGCGCTGTCCGCCAACGCGCGCGCATGGCTGCTGCTGCTGGCGCTCATCCCCGGCATCATCCTGTGCGCGCCGGTCATACAGATGGTGTTCCTGGGTTGCACGCCCCACCTGTCGGCCGCACTGGGCCTGGTTGCCTGTCTGTTGCTCGGCCCGGCCCTGCCCTTGCTGGCATCGCTGAAGCAGCCCTTGCGCCTACCCTTGGCAGCCCTCGCCATGGGTGCTGGGTGCCTCCTGATTGCCGCCGCCAATCCCCGCTTCGATGATAGCCATCCGCGTCCGGACGTGATGTTCTACGCGTTGGACGGCGCCTCCGGCAAGGCTTACTGGGTCTCCCGCGACGAACAGCTCGACACCTGGAACAAGCCGTTCTTTGCCGCACAAACGAGCCGCCGTGCCCTGCCTGAAATCTTCGGCAAGTCGACCCGGCAGTATTGGGTCAGCGCAGCACCAACGCTACCTGGCGTCCAGGCACCAGAACTGCAGGTCGTGGGCGACAGTGTCGTCGACGGCAAGCGCGAAATCGAGCTGCGCGTGCGTTCGCAGCGCCAGGCGCCCTCAATGACCGTCAAGGTAGAGGGCGTGGACGTACTCAAGTCGAGCATCGAGGGCCATCCCTACTCCAAGGAGCCGAACGCGCAGTGGAGCGTCGACGCGTACGCCATGGCCGGCGACTGGCTCGACGTGAAGCTGCAGCTGAAGCCAGGCGCGCCGTTCCAGGTCCGCGTCCAGGACGAAACCTATGGCCTGGGTGACGCAGGCGTACCGGTTCGCCCCGTCGGATTCGTCCCGGCCATGGCCGGCAGCAGCACCGACACGGTACGTGCCGTTACGGTCAAGACCTTCAGCTAACGCCGGCTTGGGTTGCCATTGAAAAGAAGAACGCGCTGATTCGACCGCCGCCACGGAGCGAATCAGCGTGCCTGGACAAGAAGAGAGAGAGAACATCATGACCCAAGACCTGTATCCCGTTGGCGAAGCACCACCGCTGGGTATCGTGCCAGAGCGGATGCATGCGTGCACCGTGCGCCGCGAGCGCTTTGGCCCACCCAAGGACAGCCTGAAGATCGAAGTGGTACCCGTACCGGAAGTCGGCGATGACGAGGTATTGGTCTACGTCATGGCAGCCGGCGTGAACTACAACAATGTCTGGGCGTCCATGGGCGTGCCCATCGACGTCATCGCCCAGCACCAGAAGGCCGGCCTCGGCACCGACTTCCATATCGGTGGCAGCGACGCATCGGGCATCGTCTACAAGGTCGGGAAGAACGTGGCTTATCCGCGCGTCGGGGACGAGGTTGTCATCCACTGCGGCATGTGGGACGCACACTGCCCGCATGTACAGGCCGGCGGCGACCCCATGTACTCACCGTCTTTCCACATCTGGGGCTATGAATCGAACTGGGGCGCCTTTGCGCAGTTCACCAAGGTCCAGCCGCACCAATGCCTGCCACGACCGCGCCACCTGAGCTGGGAAGCATCAGCCGCCTACATGCTGGTCGGGGCCACCGCCTACCGCATGCTGCACGGCTTTGCGCCCAACACGGTCAAGCAAGGCGACGTCGTGCTGGTATGGGGTGCCGCCGGGGGGCTCGGCTCCATGGCCCTGCAGATCTGCCGTAGCGTCGGCGCAATCCCCGTTGCAGTCGTGTCCAGCGACGACAAGTTCGAACACTGCATGCGCCTTGGCGCCAAGGGCTGCATCAATCGCAGCGACTTCGACCACTGGGGCATGCTGCCGCACTGGACGGACAAGGAAGGGTTCGACCGCTGGCTGGCCGGTGCGCGACGGTTTGGCAAGGCGATCTGGGACATCGTGGGTGAAAAGCGCTCGCCGGCTATTGTCTTCGAGCATCCTGGCGAATCCACGATTCCAACCTCGCTGTTCACCTGCGACACCGGCGGCATGGTCATCATCTGCGCCGGCACCACCGGCTACAACGCAACGATCGACCTGCGCTATCTGTGGATGCGGCAGAAGCGCTTCCAGGGGGCACATTTCGCGAACGATGAGCAGGCGGCCGGGATCAATGCCCTGGTATCTGCCGGCAAGGTAGACCCTTGCCTGTCGCGCACCTTCTCGTTCGCCGAAATTCCCATGGCGCATCAGCTAATGTTCGAGAACCAGCATCCGCACGGCAATATGGCGGTGCTGGTTGGGGCCCCGGCCATGGGTATGGGCGCCAAGCCCGATGAGGGCTCACAGGACACGCCTGCAGGAAGCGAGGCAGCATCGGCGGCCACGCAGCAAATCGCGGAGTTGGCGTGAGCACGGAAGTCGATCTCTATTGTTTCGCCTACGCAGGCTCCTCTGCAGGCTTCTACACGGCCTGGCGTGGCCGACTGGGGCTGAATGTCAACGTCGTCCCGGTGGATTTGCCGGGACGCGGCGCCTTGAGCGGCATGGACTACGCCACCGAATACGGCGAACTGGTATCCCAGCTTGCCAGCCTGCTGGAACCGCAAACCGGGCGCAAATTCGCCCTATTTGGCCACAGCCTAGGTGCAATGGTTGCACGCGGCGTCGCGGGAATCCTGCAACAGGTGCACCACACGCCGCCGCTCGCCTTGTTTGCCAGCGGCTGCACGGCACCCGCTCGATTCAGGCACCTCCTGCATGCTGTCGTCCCGGATGCCAGCGACGAGACCTTGATCGAGTACCTGCGACGCGTCGGCGGTACGCCGCCAGCCCTACTCCGTAACCGGGCGCTGCTGCAGTCTTTTCTCCCCATGATCCGGGCAGACTTCAAGGTGGCGCTCTCCTTCGAACAAAGCGACGCCCCCCCGCTCACCTGCCCGATCCATTTCCTATATGGCGAGCAGGATACGATCACGGATCGGACGCTGGACGCCGCTGCCTGGGCGGCGGAGACGTCAGCGTCATTCACCGGACATGCCATCCCTGGCGGCCACTTCTTCATCCACGACCATCGCCAGGCTGTGCTGCAGGTACTAGACGACCTGCTCGGCGATCACGTCCTGGCCGCTTGAAGCCGGGGCAGGATATTGCCGCCCAAGCGCTCTACCAGAAACTCCATCGCCACCCGCATCTTCGGTACTGCATCTGGGCAAAAACAACACCAGCTAAGGAAGCTCTGCAAAAGGTGACAATCTGAAACTTCAGCTTTCGCCCGGCGGAGCCTCGCTGACGCTCGTAAAGGGACGTTTGCAGAGCTTCCCTAAGTAATCCGTAATGGAACCGCCAGGATATCTTCTGCTTTGAGAGCGGTTTTGGCGGCCTCTACCCATTTCAGCGATAACCACTTCAGCATATTCTGCGATTCTTCGCGCAGAGTAGAGCCGTTGGCGCACCTACGACGTCCTGATTTGCCTACATGAACGCCGAAAAGCATCTGGCCCAACCTTTCGGCTGGGCCAGATGCTTGATTATTCTGGTTGCGGGAGCAGGACTCGAACCTGCGACCTTCGGGTTATGAGCCCGACGAGCTGCCAACTGCTCCATCCCGCGACAGAGAGGCGGATTATGGCGTGTATATGGGCGGGCGTCAAGAGGCTGTCATGAATCTTTTGCAGAATCGCTGTCCTCGTGTGCGTTTGAGTCGCGGCAAGACTAGAAAGTTGCGTTCGTCGGAACGGGCGTGAAAGTGTTGCATCCACTGCATCTTGCTTGATTTAACGCATTGACTACCAAATGGATTGTTCGGTTTTGCGGTCGGCTCCGCTTACGCCCTATACTGAGATCGGCTGTCTCTTCTCCTCTTACCGGTCGCCTGCAAGATGATCAAACGCGTCCCCTCCTCAGCACTGCGTGTCGGCATGTACGTTCATGATCTGAACGCAGACTGGTCGGTGCACCCATTCATGCGATCCACCTTCATGCTGAAAACGGACAAGGAGGTTCAGACGATTCTCGATTGCGGCATCCACGAGGTGTATATCGACACCGACAAGGGACTGGACATGCCGGACGCACCGACGCAGGAAGAGGTGCAAGGCGCGTTGCAGGCCGAGATGATCGCGATCGCGCAGACCGAGAAATCACCGATCATCCGTGTGTCGACGAGCGAGGAGCTGGGCCGCGCCCGTGCGATCAAGAGCCAGGCGTCCAACCTCGTACGCAATGTGATGATGGATGTTCGCTTGGGTAAGGCGGTGTCGATGGAGGCGGTCGAGCCGGTGGTGGCGAACATCACCGAGTCGATCCTGCGTAATTCGGGCGCGCTGATCGGCCTTATGCATATCAAGAACAAAGACGACTACACCTTTCTGCACTCGGTCAGCGTGTGTACCTTCATGGTGGCGTTTTGCCGGTCGATGGCGATGGATGACGAGATCACTCGCCAAGCCGGCCTTGGGGGCCTCTTGCACGATACCGGCAAGGCGCTGGTGCCCGATGAGATCCTGAATAAGCCCGGCCGGCTGACCGATGAGGAATTCGAGATCATTCGCCGCCACCCACGCGACGGGTATGAGATCTTGCTGAAGACGCCCGAGGTGGGCGAG
>JAFAKZ010000086.1 GCA_019234745.1 Burkholderiales bacterium | reverse complement strand
CGGTGCGCTGAGCGGCGAACCATGCAGCGTCTCGCCGCGCGAACTGGTGTTCCGCGATGTGACGCTCAAGGGCTTCTGGCTGGCGCGCTGGTTCCGTACCGCACCGCAGGCCAAGCAGTTCGAACTGCTCACCGAGCTGGCTGGCCTGATCGCCATCGGCAAGCTCAGCACGCCCATCCAGGCGACCTACGACGTGGCGCAGATCAAGGACGCGGTGGCGGCTGCCGCTGCCGGCGAACGCCAGGGCAAGATCCTGATCGTGCCGAAGCACGGCTGATCAGGATCGTACTGCCGACGGGCAAGGCAATCAGGACGCCACGCGCTGGAACCTGAAGTCGTGCCCCTCGCGCGAAATGGCGTAACGCGCTTGGGCTACAGCCCGGAAATCGAGTTCCGACTTGGCCCGGCCAATGAACGGGCTGCCATATCCACTTCTTTATCAAAAATTTACGCGGGCACTCCTAGGATAGCGGCATGCGTTTGTTGCGATCCCCGATCGCGACGGCAATGCCACGGGGTGCCGGCGGCGGGAACAATCTTGTGACCGTCGACTCAGGCCCCCGCCCGTAACCCGGCCGGGCAAGTTCGGGCGGCTCACTCGATTGACTCCTTAGGACACCGCTTTATGAATACCCTGGCTCGACAATGCCAAGTCGAGGACATCCTGCTTGACGTCGATATACAGAACCGCCAGCAACTTTTCCGCACCGTCGCCGACCACCTGGCTCGGCGCCACGGCCTCCCGTCCACCGACATCTACAGCCGTCTCGAAGAGCGCGAAAAGCTCGGCTCCACGGCCCTGGGCCAAGGCGTGGCGATACCTCATGCGCGCATCAACGGCATCGACTCGCCCCTGGTCGTGTTCGTGCGCACCCGCCTTCCCATCCCCTTCGACGCGCCGGACGGCAAGCCGGTAGGCAGCTTCTTCCTGCTGCTCGTACCCGCCCAGGCCAACCAGGCCCACTTGCAGCTGCTGGCCGATACGGCAAGCGTGCTATGCGAGCGTAAGGTGCGCGACGCCCTGCACACAGCCACGACCGCCCTCGACATACGCCGCGTACTGCTCGACTGGACCCAATCATGACCCGATCGCACTTCGTCCCTTCCCCCATGGGCAAGCCGCAAGCTGCCTACAAACCTGCCCTGTCAGCCGATACGCAGGCGCGCCATGCGCAGATTCTCGGCGAATCGCTACCCTTCGTGCAGGCCATGCATGGCCAGACCGTAGTCATTGCCTTCCTGGGACAGCTGCTGTTCGACCCCGCCATGCGCCAGCGTTTGGTGCAGGATGTGGCCTTGCTGGCGCTGCTGGGCATCCGTCCCGTGATCGTCCAGGGCGCCGCACCACATTTCCACGCTCCTGTTTCAACCACGGTGGGCATGATGTCGCGCGAAGCGGCTACCCAGGTCACGCGCGCCTCGATTGCGGAAATCAACCTGGAGCTGGTGCGCCAGCTCAATCGCGAGGGCGTCAGGGCGGTGGGATTGAGCGGCCAGGACGCCCACTGGGCAACGGCCGTCATGGACGATACCGATTCGCCCCGCCTCGACCAGATCGACCCCTCGCTGCTCATACTGCTGCAGTCGAACCAGATGGTGCCCGTGCTGATGTCGCTGGCACCCACTGCCGACGAACACGACTACCTTGTCCAGCCAGAGCGCTTCGCCGCACAGCTGGCGCAGGCCCTGCACGCGCATTCGCTCCTGCTGGTGAGCAACGGCGACCTGTTGCAGCAAGCCGGGATTCCTGACGGGCCGGTGGAGCGCCGGGATATGGCCGACTGGCTGTCCAGCCATGCGGCGGCAAAGCCCGCATCGGAAATCCGCGCCGCGCTCGAGGCCATCGACCGGGGTGTGCCGACCGTGCACCTGCTGGACGCCAACGCCCCATCCGCCATCGTGGCAGAACTACTGACCAATGAGGGCGTCGGTACCGTGCTGTGCCGCCGCAGCGGCGCCCAACTGCTGGCCGATACGGCTCGCTACTTCCACGACGCGGACAGTGTGATCCGGCCAAACTTCATCGCGGAACGCAAGGGTGTCGTACGCTTCTGATGCTGTCAGCCAGGCAGGCAACCGAGGCCACGCAATGTGGCCTCCACTGCCTGGTCGAGCGGCGTAACATATTCCTGGCCCAGCGTGGAGCGCAGCTTGGCGTTATCGAGGCGCACGGGCTTCTGCCACAGGTAGCGCATCTCCATCAGCTCGCGCAGCGTGGTGTTGAAGGGGGCGATCAGGCGCATCAGCCACCAGGGGAAGGCCGCCACCTTGGCCTCCACACCATGTCGCTGCAATACGCGGCGGATGGCCTCGGCCATCTGCTTGCCGTCCGCATCCCAATGGCCGCCCAGGTGGAAAGTGGCGAAGGGCGCTAGCGTGTCGCGCCGCGCCAGCAATTCGACGATATTGCGCGCCACGTCGGGTAGATAGGCCCACTGGTGCCCAACGCCCGCAACTGCGGGATTCTGGATACGGCTGACTGGCTTGCCCGGCTGCACCAGCCCCTGCGAGAACCAGTTATTGCCCGCGCTGGGGCCGAAGAAGTCGCCGGCCCGCACGATCAGCACCTTGCCGCCTCTGGCGGCATGGGTACGCAGGCGCGCTTCCATTTCCACACGGATGGCACCCTTGCGCGTCAGCGGGCGCTGCGGCGAGTTCTCCTTCAGGAGCGGAAAGGCATCCGGCCCGTAGTTGTAGACGGTGCCGGGCAGCACCACCAGGGCGCCCTCCTGCTTGGCCGCTGCAATCGTGTTGTCGAGCATGGGCAGCACCAGCTCGGCCCAGCGCTTGTAGCCGGGGGGATTGACGGCATGGACGATCACCGCGCAGCCCTTGGCTGCGGCCGCCACATCGGCTGCCTGCATGGCGTCGCCGCGAATCCAGCTGACGCCATCACGTTCTTCCTGGCCTCAGGCCAGGCTGCGGACCAGGCCGCGCACATTCCAGCCCGCATCGCGCAACTGCCGCGCCACTTCGCCGCCGATACCACCCGCTGCACCCACCACCAATACCGTTTGCTTCGTCGTCATGGCCCTGCTCCCTGTCTGATTTGATGGCGCCATCCTAAGGCGAAGCTGGTCAATACGGAATTGACCAATACAGTTGCGTATCTATACATTTATGCATGGACAACACAATCGACTGGCAGCTCTACCGCTCCCTGCTCGCCGTACTGC
>JAFAKZ010000071.1 GCA_019234745.1 Burkholderiales bacterium | reverse complement strand
GTCGACGTTGAGGCGGCCGTCTTCCAAGCGCCAGCCGGCAAAGGTCTCCGAGTATGGGTCCAGGCTGTTGATGGGGATGTTCTGGAAGCCCAGTACCAAGATGCTGTCGTCGGTCAAGGCAAAGGGCGCTAATGTGCCGCGCACCTTGGCGATGCCGAAGCTGTCGACCTGACCGTCCAGTGTCACAGTCGCGTGGTGCGTTTGATTGGTACTGATGCCCTGGACGGTGCCGGAGAGATCATGCATGCGCGTAGCGAAGCCCGGATTCAGGCTTTGGTCGGCGAAGTCCACCTCAGCCGTTTTAACCACGATGCTACGGATATTGACTTGCGGGCCGGCCTTCTTGGGCGAAGCGGCAGGCTGCTCCACCGGCTTCGGCGCAGCCTCCGCCTTGCCAGTCGGCGCCGGCTTGGCGAATAACTGCGTCAGGTTCAGATTGCGCTGCTTGTCCAGCTTGACACGCAGCTGCGCGGTATCGAACCGCACCCGATCGATATTGACGGCCATCTGCTCGCCGCCGTGGGCTTGCAAGCCCGTCACGTCGAGCGCGTTCCAGCCCACCAGCGGTGCGGGTTGGCTCGGTTCCGTCACAGCAAACTGGGCGATGCCGGCACGGCCGGATACCTGCCACGCCCCCTTGCTCGGGAGCGTCACGCGCAGCGCGGCGGAGGTGCTGCCGCCCGTCATGCTCAGCGTGGTGCCGCCCAGGGCATAGGGTGCGAAAGGCAGCAGGGGAACATGATTGAGCGTGACATCGGCCGTCGTGGCCGGTGCGTCGGGCGCATAGCTCAGGTCGACGCCCAGTGTACCGGAAGCCAGTTTGCCTTCCACGCGCGCCTTGACGTCCTTGTCCTTGCCCAGCTTGCCAGCCAGGCGCAGGTCGGTCAGGGCAATGTTTGCCGGCTTTGGCGCCGCATCGTCGTGCCACTGCATATTGCCGTTGCTGAGCGCGATCTCGGCCGGCTCCACCTGCCAGGGGGGCGAGGGCTTGGCTGGCTCCTCTGCCGCCTTGGCGGCCGGCGCCGGGTGGGCAGGCTTGAGTAGGTCCAGCAGGTCGATCTTGCCGCCACGGTCGCGCGTCAGGGTCACTGCGAGGCCATCGAGGTCCAGACGCCCGGGCGACACGCGGTGCTCGCTCAGGTCTACCGTGGTCGGCTCCAGCTTGACGGACGCGAGCTTGATCGGCGTTGCGTGGCTACCGTCCGCCAGCGCGATATCCGCCAGGTGGGCGTGGATATCCTTGAGCACCATGCCACCCTTGCCCTGCTTGGCGGCGAGCCCTGCTTCCGCCAGCTTGAGCGAGATATCAGCGGGACGCACGGTGCTGGCGTCGTGGAAGTTGAACTGCCAGTCGGCGAAATTGATCTTGTCCACGGCCAGCTGCCAGGGCACGGCCGCTGGCTTGGCGGCTTCCTTTGCGGTAGGCGCGGCCGGCTTCTCCTCCTGCTTGGCGGCAGGCAGGGTCCTGAGCCAGTCGATCACGCCCTCACCGTCGCGCGCTGCACTCACGTGGCCGCCATCGAGGTCTAGGCTGGCGACGTGGACGGAACGGTCGGCCAGCTTGAATTCGCCGCCGTCGAGCTTGATGGCAGACAGCGCAAACTTGCTGCTGCCGCCCGGTGCGGCCAGGTCGATGCCCGTTACGGCGGCGGAGAAAGGCGCAACTGTGACGCTAGGCGCGCCGTTATCGGCAAACTGGTAATGCGCCTTGAGCTGGATGGCCCCCTTCGGGGGCGCCAGGTGGTAGCTAGGCGGTACGAAGGGCCAGAGTCGGGCGAGCGTCAGACCGTCAAGTGCCAAATCGCCCGTCGACGACAGGGGCTCAAGCTCCAGGTTGCCGTGCCAGTCGAGCCGGGCGCCATCATCGAGCACCACGGACAGGTGGTAGCCGCCTTCGACCGGCAGGGTCGATAGATCGTTGACGCTCAAATTGAGCGGGTCGAGCAACCAGGAGGCGTTCTCAGTATCGCCGTCTACCACGGCGACGTGGCCCTGCGCGATGCCGATATGGTCGATGACGAACTTGGGTAACGGCTCGTCGGACTTGGGCTTGTTCGGGTCCTTGGCATCGTGGATAAAGCGCACCCAGTTCCAATCCCCGCCCTGCTTGCGTGCAAGCCCGACGGTGGGCTGATCCAGCTCGATGCGGTTCAGCCGGTAGCGCCCGCGCAGCAGGCTACTGGGCTTGGCCTCCACCACCAGCGACTTCGCGGCGAACAGTACGGATTTGTCGGCATCCGCCAGGCGCAGATTGCCCAGCGTCACCGTCCAGGTGAAGGGATTGATGGACGCAGTGCCGATGACCACTTCGCGCCCATGCGCTCGTCCCCACTCTGCCGCCACGCGCTGCAGCTTGCCCGGCAGCCACAGGCCGACGATGGCACAGGACAGCAGCCACAGGGCGAACACGGTAAGTGCGGCAATGGCGAATTTACGGCGGATCGGGTGGGCGCGCTGGGTTTCTTGGGGCATCGCTGGCGGGAACTCGGTACAGGGTAGATTCGAGTCCCATTATGGACGGCTGGCCCACACCGCGCCAAGCCCACAGACACGACAATTCAGGCGCGACGGTGCATGGGCCAGCTCAGGACAAATCGGGCACCCTTCAAGGGTGAACCGTCGACGCGGCAATCGCCGCCGTGGGTACGCGCGATCTGTCGCACGATGGCAAGGCCCAGCCCCACGCCACCCGACTCACGGTCGCGGCTTTCATCCAAGCGCACGAAGGGCTCGAACACGCGCTGGCGCTCGCCTTCCGGAATGCCTGGACCGTCGTCGTCCACCGTGATGACGGCCAGCTCGCCCTCGTGCCGGACCTCCACCTCCACGCGCGATGAGGCATGGCGCATGGCGTTGTTGACGATATTGTCGAAGGCTCGCGCCAGGTACTGCGGGCTGCCCGTAAGCGACTCGACGGTGCTTGCGCCATGCAGCGTCACATTGCGCCCCGTGGCCAGCGCCGTCATGCGCGCTTCCTCGATGCGGTCCTCCAGCCATTCGCGGGCGGGGAACGGTTCGCCCGCAACGCTGCCGTCGATGGCGCGCTCCAGCTTCGCCAGCGTGAGCAGCTCGCCGGCCAGGCGGTCCAACTCGTCCATATCGCGCCGCATACGCTCCAGCTGCTTGTCCTTGTCGGCCGGATCGACGGAATCGATAGCCAGCGTATGGGCGAAGCGCAGCCGTGCAAGCGGCGTGCGCAGCTCGTGCGATACGGCATTGGTAAGCGAGCGGTGCGAGGTGATCAGGGCGCCGATGCGTTCGGCCATCCAGTTCAACGATTCGCCCAGGGGGTAGAGCACAGCCCCCTTGCCCAGGTGTACGCGCTCATCGAACTCGCCGGCAGATAAACGCTCGGTCGCGACGTCCAGACGGCGCAGGTCGTGCCACAGCGGGCGCACCCAGAACCACATCGCGACGGCGACAATGGTCAGCAGCAACACGGCCATATTGCCCCACAGAATCAGCGTTCGGGGAATCGTGTCGTCCAGGATATAGCTCACCACATAGTCGCTCTGGCCGATGCGCTGGGCAAAGGTATATTCGTGGTGATCGCCTTCCCAGTAAATCAGGTCACCCTTGCGCAGACGCTTCGCGTCGCCGATCAGCATGTTCTTGTCCCGCAACACCTCATCGAGCTTACGCAGGGGCTGCAGATTAGGTACCTCCTGGCGAATGCGATCGATCTCGGGCGCCCATTCCGATTGCGGCATGCGCGAAATGGTACGCTGCAAAAGCGCGAAGGCCGTACCGGACGAGGTGTGCTGCATGGGCAGCGCACGCTCGAAATACTTCTCTTCGTAGAAATCGATGACCACCACCAGGATCAATACGACGGCGGCCATCAGGTAGAGGCGCAGAAAGAGGCGTGCCATGGTTACCAACTCCCAGCCGCGAATAGATAGCCGGCCCCTCTGATCGTCTTGATGCGTTCCGGGCCGCCGTTCTCGTCGCCCAGCTTGCGGCGCAGGCGGAAGATGCGGTAGTCCACCGAGCGGTTGACCCCGTCGTACTCCAGATTGCGCACATGGTGCAGGATTTCGTCGCGCGACAGCACCTGGCCCGCGTGGCGTGCCAGCAACCAGAGCAGGTCGAACTCGGAGGCCGACAGTTCGATGCGCTGCCCGGCCAGCGTGACTTCGCGTGCCGCGTGGTCGATGGTCAGCGCGCCGAATACCAGGCGCTCGTGGTTGGCGGCGGGCGCCTCGCCGCGGCTTTCCACGCGGCGCATCAGGGCGCGCACATGGGCCAGCAGCACGCGCGGCTCGATGGGCTTTTGCAGGTAGTTATCCGCTCCCAGCTCCAGACCCAGCACGCGGTCGAAATCCTCATCGCGCGCGGTGAGCATGATGATGGGCAGGTTGGGGTGGCTGGCGCGCAGCTCGCGGCAGATGGCGAAACCGTCCTTGCCGGGCAGCATCAGGTCCAGTATGACAAGCTGCGGGCGCACGAAGCTGACCCGCGCACAGGCCCGGTCGCCGCGCGTCTCGCAATGGACCTCGATACCGTGGCGCGACATGTATTCGGCAACAAGGTCGGCCAGGCGGCGGTCGTCTTCAACCAGCAGGACGGACAGGTCGGCCGATGCGGGCGCCTCGGTCTCCTCTGCAATATCGGTTTGCATGGCAGGCTGCGCTGATGTGGCTTTAGGCTTCATTCTATGCGGGGCCCTAGCTGTCGGACTGTAACATTTCGTTTGATGCCGTTCGGAGATCTTCCTTGCTCAATCCACGCCGCACGTCGTCTCGCTGCCGGCGGGCACGACAATGGCTCTATATTGCCAAAAGACGGGGGTTTCTGGTCAGGCTGTGTTCAGCTTTGTGGCGCTACAGTACGTAACGTTGCAACAAACCGATACAAACCCTTGAAATGGATATGGTTATATTTCAAGTAACCGAACATGGACGGGTCGGTTCTTATAACTTCAACACAGCGCGCTCGGCGCAGAAGGGAAATACCATGCGTGTTTTACTTTTGACGATTGCTTGTGCCGTTTTGACTGCCTGCGCCTCGGCACCCTACCCCGCTCCGGACGAGAACTATATGTCCAAAGTGGAACGCGGTGCTCATCTGGCTGGCGCCCAGGTAGTTTGGGTGAATCCGCCGGAAACGCAGGGCCAAGCCCCTACGGCGCAAACGCACCAGTAACGGTTTGCTGATTCGTAAGATAGCAACAAACATGGCCAACGTTGTTGGCCATGTTGCTTTGCGGCGGCAGAGGGCAGTTACTTCGCGAGCCAGCGCTTGCATGCTTCCTTGAAGTCGTAAGGCAGGTAGCGACGGTAGATGGCGTCGACAGTGCCGTTTGCGATCAGGTCGGCAAGCGCTTTGTCAAAGTTCGCCGCCAGCTCGGCGTTGCCGGAATTGAAACTGACGTAGAGCGGCGACACATCCAGCAGCGGCCGCAGGGGTCGTATTTCCACACCCACCTTGGCCGCCAGCATCGGGCCGGCAAAGGCGTCCGTCACGATGTATTTCACGCGCTTGAGCTTGAGCCAAATCATGAGTTGCTCATCGCTGCTTGCGTCCACACGGTGCCAATCGGCATGGTCCGTAACGACGTGGCCGTAGCGATAGCCGCGCACCATCCCAACCTCCTCACCGTTGAGCAATGCTGGTTCGAACTGCATGACCGGGGAATCGGCCACGACGAATACGGCCAAGGGATACATCGAACTGAAGTGGCTGCCGGCAAACTCATTGGGCGCTGGTGTAGCATCGATCACACCGTCCAGCCGCCCTTCCGATACGGCACGGCGGCAGATGACCCAGGATAGCGCACGGACTCGCACAGGGCGGTTCAACCGCGCGAAAGCCGCCTTCACGATGTCGATGGATATACCCGAACTCAACTCGGCGCCGCTTGTTGCGGCAAACGGTGGCCATTCCGCGCCGCACAGCTGCACGATGCGCTCGCGCACACCAGACGGCTCATCGGCCGCGGCCGCCCGCGCCGAACCGGCACATATGCGCAGTGCCGTGCAAGCAATCAGCAACATTCGCAGCCACGCCATCAGCCTGCCGCTCCGTCCTCAGTGACCGAGCCCACTTCCGTGCAAGGCGATGCAGGTGCCACCGTCCCATGCATAGCCGGCCTCCTCGCGCATCTGCATCGCGATGGCGCGCTGATGGGCTTCCTTGTTGAACTTGCGCTCGCGCGCCTCGCTCGCCAGCATGGCATTCTCGTAGGCCAGCTTGTATTCACCGATTGCCGCATATTCGGCCGCCAAGCCGTAGCGCAGCTCGTCCGATACCACGTAGCCGGCAATGGTCGACGCTGCCTCCAGCGCCAGCGTGAGGAAATGCAGGGTGGCCGTGGCTTCGCTTGCCCCCGCGGGCGCCGGCAAGGCGTGGCTGCGATGCAGGTCGGCCAATACACGCAGAGCGGCCACCTGCCCTTCCACGTTGTCATGGTTACGCGCCAGTGCGAGCGAGGCTTCGGCCTTGGCCACCGCTTCCGATACCCGCCCAAGGCCGGACAAGGCGCGTGCCTGGCCGTGCCAGGCGCCGATCAGCATATCGGGCTGGCCGTGTATGCCGATGCAATCTTCGTCCTGCCGGAACCAGTTGAGCGCCGCTGCATAGTCGGCCAGGTCAAGCGCCAACTCGCCGAGGTAGCCGAGCGAGATGGCGTAGTTGCGCGAGCCGGACAGCTTTGACATCAGTTCGATCGCCTCGCACAGGTGTGCATTGGCCTGATCGTGCCGGCCCAAGAGGCGAAAGGCGTTGCCCGTCTGCATCAGTGCCTGGCCGATGGCGCCCGGCCAGCCGGCCTCGCGCGCAATGGCAAGTGCCGTCTCGTCCCAGGCCAGGGCGGACGCGAGGTCGTGCAGCTGGGAGAATTTGTCGCCCGCATTGGCGGCCATCACCACGGCCGTGCGCCATTGGCCGGTGCGGATGGCGCCCCGATATGCGCGGATGAAATAGGCCGAGGACTCACCAAAGTCACCGGCCAGGTCGGTAATGATGGCCCGCGTGGCGTCGATCCAGGTGGCCACGACGGCGTTCTCGTGGCCGCCACGGCCGAAGTGCTCGGCCAGTACGGCGCGGGTTCCCAACGGGTCCTGAAATGCGGCATACCAGAGCTGGCGCGCGTCAACGCAGGCGGCCCGCACCGCGTCGCCTGCTGCCCGATAATGCATGCCGGCCGCAGCCAGGAAACCGCTGCAGCGCTCGCGGTCGCCGCGATCATGGGCGACCGAGGCCAGCATCCATTCCGCGTCGCCCATACCGATCTGGTCGCCCACGGTTTCGAAGCCCGTCCGCGCCTCGGCAGCATGCGCATCAGCCTCAGCGGGCTCGCTGCGCAACCAGGCGTCCTCGGCGCGAATCAGGGCGACGCGTGCCAGCGTCTGCCCCTCGCCCCCGGCCAGCTGTTCGGCATCTGCAGCCAGGGCCAGCGCACGTGTCGTATCGCGCTGGCGCAGATACCAGGCCAGCGCCAGCAACAGCGGCAAGCGCTCACCCGGCGCCGCATCGACCAAGTGGCCTTCGCAGCGGGCGACATCGTCTTCCAGGGCGAACAGCTCCATGCTTGTTCCTCCTACCAATGCCGACCTGCAGGGCTAACGCGCAACAATCAGGCCACTTTGGCCTTTGCCTTGAGGTCGGTGACGAACTTCTCCAGCTGCTGGCGCTGCATGGACTGCTGCAGCTGCCCCTTCACCTGGTCGAAGGTGGGCCGCGTGATGGGGCGTACGTCGTCGACGCGGATGATATGGTAGCCATACTGCGTCTTGACGGGCACCTGCGTCGTGTCGCCCTTGTTCAGTTTCTGTAGGGCGTCGGCAAATTCCTTCACAAACTTCTGCGGCACACTCCATCCTAGGTCGCCACCACCGGCCTTCGAACCATCGTCGAGCGATTTCGCCTTGGCCAGCGCATCGAAAGCTTGGCCAGACTTCAGCGCGGCGAGCACGTCCTTCGCTTCCGCTTCCGTCTTCACCAGGATATGGCGCGCGTGGTATTCCTTCTGGTCGCCCATCTTGGCGTTGATTCGGTCGTACTCTGCCTTAAGCGTAGCGTCCGTAATCGGGTTTGCCTTGGCATAGTGCGCGAACAGTGCACCGCGCACCGCTTCATTGGTCGCCAGCCGAACCATGATTGGGTAGTCGGCCGATTTGTCCAGGCCCTGTTTGAGCGCCTCTTGGGCGATGATTTGCTGAGTGACGAGGAATTCCCGAATCTTGGCGCGTATCTCCGGAGTGTCCTTGGCGCCAGCGGCAGACTGCTGCTGCACGATGAAGTCCGAATCGGCCTGCGGAATCACCGCACCGTTTACTTCGGCCACGGCGCCTGCATGGTCGGCAACCTTGGCCTTCGCCTTCAGGGTATCGATCAGCCCCGACAGCTCCTTACGCACGGCGGTGTCCTTGTCTTCCGGCTTGGCTCCCTTTGCCGGATGGGCCTTCAGATAGTTGTCGAACAACAGATCGCGCAACAGGTCGAGCTTCGACAGCTTGATGCCTTCGGCCATGTCGGCCGACTTATCCAGGCCTTCCTTGCGCGCCTCATCGGCGATCACCTGTTGCGTGATCAGGAAGTTGCGGATCTCCGTGCGCATTTCCGGCGTGTCCTTCGCACCCTTCATCACCTGCCGCTTGACGATGAAATCCAGGTCGGCCTGGGGAATGGCAACGCCATTCACCGTTGCAGCTACGCTGCTGGTTGCCTTGTCCGCCGCTACCGCCGGCACGCCCACGGCGGCTGCCACAAGTAGGGAAAGAGTGAGTCGTGATAGCAGGTCGATGCGCATAAATGGTCCAGGGGTAGGTGGATTTGGGTGGGAAACGGGCTCGCGCCACGTTCGCATAACGTGGGCCATTCTAGCGTGAACGGGCACCCCGGCAACGACCGTCGCGCGGCCTGCTGCATCGGCGCAAACCGACGGGCGGCAGCCTATGCACCAACTCTCTCTTTTTTCTCACCAATTTAGGGGATTCCATTTCAAATTTTCACTTCTACAATTCGACTTCCACACACCCTGTCCACAGCCTATCCACAGATCTGTGCACAGCATCGCGTGCGATGGCGCTTCAGGTTGGTTTCACACCACACTGCCGATGGCCCGCCAGACGATCGGCCCAATTGGGGAAGTAGAACATGCAAACGATCACCGTATTTGTCGATGGCAAATCCTACTATGGCCGCTTTGCAGTAGACGGCGACCAGGTGACGCTCGAATCCGCCCATGGCCACTGTGTTGTAGCGGCCACCGATACGAGCGCAGTAATGATTGCCGTCCAGTCCCTGCGCGATATGGTGATCCGACTGACCGACGCGGCACCTGCCGAACCCAGCTTGGTTCCCGAGGTCATGCCAGCCTAAACTTACCCAGCCTCAGACCGGCCCCTTTTGGGGCCCTTGCAGCGATACGGCTTCTTGCGCAAGATGCTCAGCATCCTGTGCCTGGAGCGTTGCCATGCTGGTCCTGATTGCCGGTTTGCTGATCTTTCTCGGTATCCATTCCATCCGGCTGTTCGCGGACGATTGGCGCAGCCGGCAAATCGCACGCCTAGGTGCCGGGCGCTGGAAAGGGCTGTATACCGTCGCGTCGCTGGTCGGCTTCGCCTTGATCGTGATCGGCTTCGGCGCGGCACGCGCGGCACCCATTGTGCTCTGGCATCCGCCACGCAGCATGGCGCATCTCGCCGCCTTGCTCACCCTGATCGCCTTTATCCTGGTGGTGGCCGCCTACATTCCGGGTAGCCACCTGAAAGCCAGGGTCGGCCACCCCATGCTGGCCGGCACCAAGGCCTGGGCGCTGGGTCATCTGTTCGCCAATGGTAGTTTGGCCGACGTGCTGCTGTTTGGCGGCTTCTTTGCCTGGTCCATTGCGGACTTCATCGCCTCCCGCCGCCGCGATCGCGCAAATGGCGTGCAATACGTAGCGCTAGGTTGGCAGCGCGACTTGGCCGCCGTCGTCGTTGGCGCGATTATATGGGCCGCATTCCTGCACTGGGGACATGCTTGGCTGATCGGCGTCAATCCGGAGGCCATGCTTTAGCTGTCTAGGGAGCCGCTGATTAAGCACCCGGGTACTTAATCAGAGGCTCCCTAGGAAGCCTCTGAGGAAGCAGGCTGCATCCGCCCTACCATTGGGCATCGCTCGCCTTTATCGCCGGCGGTACGACCTCGGCATCACTGCGCATACTTCGCATCGATACGCTGGAAGGTGCCGTCACCCTCCAGCTGCTTCTGTGCAGCGCGCAGCCGGTCGACCAATTCGTCAGCCACGCCTGGGTTGCAGGCCAGGTAGAGTTCGGTGCGCTCAAAGGTAAACAGCAGCCTAACCCGGTCGGTTGCGCCCGCGTCGCGCAACATGCGGGGGCCGGAGTAGTTACCGGATGCCCAGTAGTCCGCGCGCCCGGCCAGCAGCGCCCGAAGGCTGGCTTCGCCGCTGT
>JAFAKZ010000457.1 GCA_019234745.1 Burkholderiales bacterium | reverse complement strand
ATCGCTTGTCTTTGACTAGAAAGCCCGTCACATACTCTTCAGGCAGGGTTTCCAGGATCGGGCCGAGCTGGACGCCATAGCGCTTGCCCGCCGCAGTCAGCACGATGTCGTCGTCCTTGGTCCAGATCATGCGATCGAAAACCAGGGCGCGCGAACCGTAAGCACTTTCGTTGCAGAACAGGGCTGGGACAGTACGGCCGCCGAGCGATATCGTTACGGCCACTGGGCCCGCGGCAATGCGTTCGGCGCCTACGCGCACTTGGCCTTCGCGTGACTTGGTCAGGCGCCGCACCACGTTCAGGCTGGTATTTCCGTCTGCCTCGCGCAGCAGGACCAGTTCGCCCACCGTCAAGCGGTCATCGAAGCGTGCCTTGTAGTGCGCCCCTAGGCCGTTTGCGCTTTCATCCACCAGCGTCCACGGTTCCAGTTCGGTACCGCTGCCGGAAATGGCTTGCAGCGAATGCGTCACACCCAGTGCCGCACGCACATCGCGGCCGATGGGTTTGCGTTCGGCGCGGCGGCTGCGCTGCTGACCGGCACGCGAGTAGACGACGGCCAGGTCGTCGAACAGGCCGACGTAGGAACCCAGCGTATCGGCTGCTGGGCGCTCGCCGCGGCGGATGGCGCCGGCCTCGACGGAAAACTGGCTGGCCAGCATATCGGTGGCCAGGTAGCGGTAGCGCTCGCCCACCATATTGCGGCGCAGCTTCATGGGCGGCTTGGCGTCGTCCAGGTTGATGCCGAAGGTCTGCTCGCGCGGGCGGATGACCCTCTCCATGCGCACGGTATCGAGCCTTGCCGCCAGCCAGTCGTCGATCAACCAGACATCTTCCGGCCGGCGACGTTCCGGCTCGGCCAGCTTGAGTAGGGCGGCGCGCAAATAGAGGTCGTTGACGCTGGTAGGCGCCTCGTCCGGGTAGAGCGCCATGGGCTTGGCGGCGAACCCGGCCGCATCGGCGATATGATAGAGGCGGTTGAGGTTGCGCCAGATCTTCGAATCCGGTTCGAAGTAGCGCAGGTAGGACCACTTGGCCTGTTGCGCGTAGTAGGCGACGGCGCGCAGCGTAATCAGCTCGGCATGCGGCGCGAAGCGAGGGCTTGGGCTCTGCGCGTGCTGCTTCAGGCACACCTTGTAGGCCGCCGCCAGCTCCTGCCAGCAGGCGAGGATCACGGGCAAGGCCTGGCGTGCGCTCAGACCAGGAATCGTGTCATGGCCACGGTACACGTTGACCATGGTGGCAAGCAGGGGGCGGGAGCGATCGTCGAAGGCGGCGACGGCGCGGTAGCGCTCCTTCAAGCCTACCTTGCCGTCACGGTTGAGCGCCGCGATGCCCTTCACGATCTCCGTCAGGGCGACCAGGATTTGGTCGCGCGGCATGTCGATCATCATCTGCGTCAACGAGGGGCCGGCGTAGTCCTCCTCGCGCGCCTTGCGACGCAGTACCTCGATCAAGCCTCTGAAATCGAACATAAAAAGGTATTTGTCCCAGGCCGTTGATAGCCAGCGAATTGATTCAATGTGTTAAAATTACCCGATTTTGCCGCGCACAGCCAATGCGCGGCTAGTTTTTTGTACATTCATACAGTAGTCGGCTACCTGTCGATGCGGGTCGACCGATGGAGCGCGAGTTTTGATTACCACAGCCAACATTACCATGCAGTTCGGCGCCAAGCCTTTATTCGAGAAAGTCTCGGTAAAGTTTGGCGGCGGCAACCGCTATGGCCTGATCGGCGCCAACGGTTCGGGCAAGTCCACTTTCATGAAGATCCTGGGCGGTGACCTGGAGCCAACCGCAGGCAACGTGTCGCTCGACCCGGGCGTGCGCCTGGGTAAATTGCGCCAGGATCAATTCGCCTACGAAGACCAGCGCGTGCTGGACGTGGTGATGCAGGGCCATACCGAACTGTGGGCCGCGATCCACGAGCGCGACGCTATCTATGCGAACGCGGAGGCGACCGAAGCCGATTACATGCACGCGGCCGAGCTGGAGAGCAAGGTTGCCGAGTACGACGGCTATACGGCCGAAGCACGTGCCGGCGCGCTGCTCTTGGGTGCGGGCATCCCCATTGAGCAGCACAACGGCCCGATGAGCGAAATCGCACCGGGCTGGAAGCTGCGTGTGCTGCTGGCCCAGGCGCTGTTCAGTGCGCCGGATGTGCTGCTGCTTGATGAGCCGACCAATAACCTGGACATCAATACGATCCGCTGGCTGGAAGAGACGCTGAACGAGCGCGACTCCACCATGATCATCATCTCGCACGATCGCCACTTCCTGAACCAGGTCTGTACCCATATGGCGGACCTGGACTACAACACGATCCAGCTCTACCCCGGCAACTACGACGACTATATGCTGGCCAGCATGCAGGCGCGCGAACGCCAGCTCAATGCCAATACCAAGGCCAAGGAAAAGGTCGCCGAACTGCAGGCCTTTGCTGCCCGCTTTGCCGCCAACAAGTCCAAGTCGCGCCAGGCCACCAGCCGCCTGCGCCTCGCCGACAAGATCAAGGGCGATATGGTCGAGGTGAAGCCCTCGAGCCGCCAGAACCCCTATGTGCGCTTCGACTTCGACGATAAGCAGAAGCTGCACCGCCAGGCCTTCGAGGCGACCGAGGTGAACTTCGCCTATGACGGCCCGAAGATTCTGAAGGACTTCAATCTGATCCTGGAGGCGGGCCAGAAGATCGCCGTGATCGGCGGCAACGGCGCCGGCAAGTCCACGCTGATCAAGCTGCTGGTCGGTGCGCTCAAGCCGCAGCACGGCCATATCAAGTGGGCCGACAAGGCCGAGCTGGGCTACTTCGCACAGGATCACGAAGAGGATTTTGCCAAGGATGAGACGCTGTTCGACTGGATGAAGAACTGGAGCCAGCCGGGCGATGACGACCAGGTGATCCGCGGCATTTTGGGCCGTCTGCTGTTCAGTGGCGACGATGTGAAGAAGTCCGTCAAGGTGCTGTCGGGCGGTGAGAAGGGCCGCATGCTGTACGGCAAGTTGATCCTGCAACGTACCAATGTGCTGGTGATGGATGAGCCGACCAACCATATGGACATGGAGTCGATCGAATCGCTGAACCTGGCGTTGGACCTGTACAAGGGCACGCTGATTTTCGTCTCGCACGACCGCCAGTTTGTGTCCTCGCTTGCCACGCAAGTGCTTGAACTGAAAGGCGACGGTAGCTTCGTCCACTATATGGGCGGCTACGAGGAGTACCTGGGCAGCCAGGGTCTGGAGTAAGCGGCGACAGTATTCCGGCCGGGCGGGTGTTGCAGATGTGCATGCCGTAGCAGGACGAACACAAAAAGTTCATTTTTAGAGTTGTTGCTCTAGGTGGTCCATACTATGATGCGCACACCTTCAGTGCGCCCGCGTCAAAACCGGGCGGTCACTTGGACGGATTACCTTGGGTAATTCGTCGTCACTCGGAGCCGCCGCAACGGCCGCTCGACCGGATACAGACAAAGAAGAAGCATGGAGCAGACGATGCGCAGCGCCCCCCAAAGGGGCGTTGCGCGTTACTTCTTTCGGATTCGACCTTTTGGGTATCCAACGCGTTTGCACGCGAATGTTTCAAGGAGAACAGCATGCGATTGAATGGCAAGGTAGCCATCATCACGGGCGCCGCCAGCGGCATCGGTAAGGCAACGGCACAGCGTTTCGCCAAGGAAGGCGCGCGCGTGGTCGTGTGCGACCTCAAGCGCGAGGGCATCGATACGGTCGTCAGCGAGATCGTGGCGGCTGGTGGCGAGGCCATTGGCTATGTCGTGAACGTGACCGACAAGGCGCAGATCGCCGAGATGAAGAACGGTGTAAAGAGCCTGTGGGGTCGTATCGACATCCTCGTGAACAACGCTGGCATCGTGGCCGATGCACAGCTCACCAAGATGTCGGAAGACCAGTTCGACCGCGTCATCGATATCAATCTCAAGGGCGTCTATAACTGCACGCAGGCCGTCGTCGACACGATGATCGAGCAGGGTTCGGGCGTAATCCTGAATGCCTCCAGCGTGGTCGGTCTGTACGGCAATTTCGGCCAGACCAACTACGCGGCGGCAAAATTCGGTGTGATCGGTTTCACCAAGACCTGGGCCAAGGAACTGGGCCGCCGCGGCATTCGCAGCAACGCCGTCTGCCCCGGTTTCGTCGCCACGCCCATCATCAAGGACATGCCGGAGAAGGTCATCCAGACCATGGAAGAGCGCGTGCCCATGCGCCGCCTGGCGCAACCGGAAGAGATTGCCGCCGTGTATGCATTTCTTGCCAGCGACGACGCCAGCTATGTGAACGGCGCCGTGCTGTCGGTAGATGGCGGCCTGGTCATCTGATTCGACGGTCGCGGCAGCAACAAGTGGAACCCGCCCCTGTGGCGGGTTTCTTTTTTTGTGTATCCACTATTCGTAAAGCGAGCATGGTTGGCACCGATTTTGCTCTTGGGTAGTCGCGAGGAAGGAGCCAGGCGTGGCCTGGTTGCCCAGTCCCATACAACCGCTACCGAGGTGCCACCATGGAACAGATCGAACAAGTCTTGCTGGGCGACAACGGAACCAGCTTTACCGGCGCCGAAGTATTGATGATGATGGGCGAATCGATCCGCCGCGACGGCCTGAGTGCCGAAGACCAAGACCTCGCCCTGCGCGCCGTGGAACAGGTGATCGCGGACTGCCGCATGGTCGGCTACGCACGTGCGGAAATCCTGGAAACCATGCTGATCCGTGGCGCTACGCGCGAGCGCTGCCTGACGCTGTGCCGCGAGGCTGTCGCCCATATGGGCAGTGATGCCTTGCTGGCTGCCTTGTGGCGTGCTTCGGGTGAGGTGCGACACTGACACCTAGCTGCGTTACCGCCGCAGTGACGGACTGAACTCAAGCCGCCCTGCAGTCGTTGCAGGCAAGCTCGACACGCTTTGCATTGCTATCCTAATGGGCCTGATACCCGATTGCGACATGCGAAGCATCGGGAGTGGTGCCAACCCAGCTTATCCAAATGTGTCCATTTTGGTCATCCCAGTCTGTGCTCTCGGCTTCCCCGGGTATATTGACGGGAACGCCCGTTCCGTTTTCTCTGCCATATCGCGATCTGAACGCCGAGATCAATTTCTTGTAGTCTGCCAATGCGATCTTCTTCTGGGTTTCAGGGAAACTCGTCAACGAAGCCTGGAAAAATCTACCGTTCATAAAGGCAAACCTTGCCTGGAAATCCACACCTTGGATATTCAGTTTGGCGTCCAGAGCCCCAAAGCTCACGTTCGGACCCTTGGTGGATGTGCCAATCACGGCTGAGGGAATCATGCGACGAACATCGTCAACGGACATCGTTGATTTCAGGGCGCGCAAATCCACATAGTTGAAATCAACAACGTTACCCCTGTCGGCATCAGCCTTGACGATCTTTGACTTGGCATCGGAAGAACAAGGTGTGTCCTGAAAGGCTACCTGACCATTTTTTTCACACTGGAAGACTTGCGCCTGCAGATTAATAGATATTAGTGCAATGAAAATGAAAGATAGTACTGTTCCCATGAAAATCTCCGGAAATATCAGGATGATTTGCACGATGCGCATACGCCGCGCCTCGCCTTGTTTAGTGGATTATGTGTTTGCTGGGTATGTTCGGCTTTCTTTGGTTGTTTGTTCTGGTAAATGAATTTACGACTTTTTCTTTGACCACTGCTTCTTAAAATATCGCAGTATGCGTTCAAGTAGTGTTAAGTACGTAATAACGCCAATTCCAGTCAGGAAAAGATCAACTAAGTTCTTTCGCTCCTCTTCGGTGGGGCTCATAAGTCCTTGGCGGAGTTTTTGCTTTCTTATATCGGATCGCTCGACATACCCTAATGAAGCAACGTTCAGGCTCCTTATCAAGAAAGCTAGTTCAGGGAGTTCGGTTTCCATTCCTTCAGTTAGTCCAACCGGGTTGAAGCCGGCTAACTCGTGACTTGTGGCACCATCGGCCGGGTGTTTGTCTGGTGATGAATCTATAGCGCGATTTTTTTCATCGTTGGCAAACGTCGAAGGCATTGAAATCATTAGGGAAATACTTCCCAGAAGCATAAGGAAATAGCAGAAGCGCTTCACGATATCCTTTCTCATCAATTTTGATGGTCGCACGTAGCATACGCAGGTCGGCTGCTTGAACAATGGATGGTTGGCGTGCTCGACGAAGATCTACGCATCAATCACGACTTACCGCCGGACCCAAAGCAAAATGCCCGTCTCGAGAAACGGGCATTTGCATTCATGACGACGGAAGTTAGCCCGCCGCACCCTCATACACAATCTTCCAAGCCGCGTCGCGGTTCTCGAAGAACACGCGCTTCTGCATCTTATTGGACAGATTGCTGCTCTCGTAGTCCTGCGCGAAGTTCGCCATCAGCATATTGCCGGAGGTGGT
>JAFAKZ010000345.1 GCA_019234745.1 Burkholderiales bacterium | reverse complement strand
TTCCGCGACATCATCACCAATATGATCGAGGATATCGAAGGGGGTTTGCAGCTGTCCCAGGCCATGGAGCGGCACCCGCAGGTATTCGATGTCGTGTTCAGCAGTCTGGTGCGCGCGGGCGAGGCGACCGGACGGCTTCCTGACGTGCTGAAAAACCTGGCAGATACGATCAAATGGCAGGACGAGCTGATCTCGCAGACCAAGAAGATTCTGATGTATCCGCTATTTGTCGGCACGGTCATCATGGGCGTCGTGTTCTTCTTGATGATCTACCTGGTCCCGAAGCTTGTGACCTTCATCAAGACGATGAAGCAGGAGCTGCCCTGGAATACCAAGTTGCTGATTGCCATTTCCAATTTTTTCGTCGCCTACTGGTGGGCCATCCTGGCCACGCCATTCATCGTTGCGGGGGCGATGTTCCTGTGGAAGCAGGCCGACCCGGAATACCAGTACAAGGTCGATCGTATCAAGCTGCGCCTGCCTGTGGTCGGCGGTGTGCTGAACAAGATCGTGCTGGGCCGCTTTTCCAACTACTTTGCCCTGATGTATGACTCGGGCATCACCATCCTCGACAGCCTGAAGACACTGGAGGGCGTGATCGGCAACGTCGCCTTGTCGCGCGGTCTGGAGGAGGTCAGCGACCAGATTGCGGAAGGGCAGTCCGTGTCGGAAAGCTTCGAGCGCGTCGGTATGTTTCCGCCGCTGGTGATCCGCATGTTGCGCGTGGGCGAGAATACAGGGGCGCTCGATCGTTCGCTGCAGAACGTCAGCTATTTCTATAGCCGTGACGTGAAGGAATCCATCGAGAAGGCGCAGACGCTGATCGAGCCGACCATGACCGTCATCCTGGGGTTATTGATCGGTTCCGTCATGCTGTCGGTGCTGGGCCCGATCTACGACCTCATTTCGAAGCTGAAGACCTGATATGGCACGGCCGCGTATCTATCTGTCGATCACGGAAGCGGGCGTTACCGCGTGGACCGGTGCGCCGGTGCGGCTGTCGTCTACCCGCGCATTTGGCGCCGACGACGCGGGCATGGAGGAGTATATCCGCTACGCCCTGGCGAACCGGCAGGCCGTCTTCTGCCTGCTCGTCGACATACCGGACGAGGATTGCCGGCTAGAGCAAATTCCGCACGTCAACGCACGTAGCCGCGCCTTGGTGACCAAGCGGCGCCTGAACCAGCTTTACCGCGGCTCGCACTACCGTACGGCGACGCTGCAGGGGCGTGAGTCGACCGGGCGGCGCGACGACCGCATACTCTATACGGCGATCACCAATGCTGGGAGCCTGGAGCGCTGGCTGAACCCGTTGGTCGAGCACGATATCAGGATTGACGGCGTCTATTCGACCACCCTATTGATGGCGCGCCACGCACGCAGCATTGCCGGCATTCCGCCACGTGCGCTGATCGTGGGGCGGCAGTTCGGCAGCGGTCTGCGCCAGACCTATATTGCCGATGGTTCGTTGCGATTCTCGCGCCTGACTTCGGTAGAGGCCGACGACATCGCCGGCTTGTCGGCGCAGCTGGTGGCCGAGGCGGCCCGCGCCCGGCAGTTCCTGGCCAGTCTGCGTGCGATCGAGCGTACCGAGGTGATGCACGTGACCATGCTGTGCAGCGAGGACGAGCGGCCCCTGTTCGAAGCCGCCTGCAGTGACAGCGAGTTCATTCACTACCAGTTTCTGCCATTGCCCGAAATGGCGCGCTCGCTTGGTGTGGCGGGCGAGACGACGCTGACGACGGCGGAACCGATCTGGCTGCGCTACATCGCCACGCACCGCCCATCCAATCAGTACGCGACCGAGCAGCAGCGCAAAGCTTACGTCGCTTGGCGCGTCGGTATGGGTCTGCTCGGCGCGGCAGCCTTGCTGCTGCTGGGGGCTATGGGTGTCGCTGCCTGGTACGCCAAGACCAGCTACCAGCTTAGGGTGGAGATGGCGCAACTTGAGCAGCGTAGGATGGCGGCCGAAGCCGTGTATGCCGCCAACGTGCCGGCCACATCTGGCGAGCTGACGCCGACGGGTATGAAAAATGTCGTCCTGGCCTACCGGCAGTTGGTCGAGGAGCGGCCCGAGTTGAGTGCCAGCCTGATCCGGGTGTCGGATGTGCTGGGAAATTTCCCCATGGCCGAACTTGACGAGCTGGCCTGGCAACTGTCGACCGACCCCAATGCACCACTAGTTGATGCCGGCGCCCAGGATACCCAGGCGGCTGCGGCCACTGCTGCGCCCGCTGCGCCCGCAGTCGATGCGAGCGGCAACCCGTTGCCAGCCAACCAGTATGTGCAGCTCCGCATCAAAGGCACGTTGCCGGACTACGATTTTCGTTACCGCGATGCATTGGCGGTGGTCGGTGATATGGCTGATGCGTTCGCGAAGTTGCCCGGGGCGAAAGTGGAGAAGTTACAGCTACCGATCGATGTCGGCCCGACTGGCAGTGTCGGTCTTTCCACCAGCGAGCTGGGCGATGCCAACAAGGGGGCGCCGTTTGCCTTGAAGATCGTGCTGCCCGTGCCAGCCCGCGCCGCGCCTGCCGTGAACCCTGGAGGCGCCTCATGACGGCCTTTGCAGCCAAGGACATGGCACGCGTCCGCTCGCAACTTGTGGTCTTCCTCGCGGCCCTGACGCTGGCGGCGGGCGGAACCTATCTAGCCTGGTGGAAGCATCGCCGGGAAGTCCAGGCGCGTGACGCGGCAACCGCGGCGGTAGCCGATGCCGAGACGCGTGCGCAGACGGCAAAAGTCGACCGTGCAAACGTCGAAACCTACCGGCCGGTCTACCTGTCGCTGGTGCAGCGCAGCGTCATCGGCACGGAACAGCGCTTGCCCTGGGTGGAGTACTTCACGCGTCTGGCTGTCGCGGGCATTCCCGTTGATTTCAGCCTGTCCATCGCGCCGCGCCGCACGCTGGAAGACCCGCCTGCTACGCCTGAGCCGCTGGAAAACTT
>JAFAKZ010000189.1 GCA_019234745.1 Burkholderiales bacterium | reverse complement strand
GTGATCTGTTTGCGATTTGCTTGGGTGAGGGCGACTGCACTTCGAGTCGTGAACAAAAGGTTGCTTCAAGCTAGCAGATATTCAAGATTTTTGTGTGAATGCCGATGCGTGGAGAGAAACAAAAAAGGCCGTCCAAGGGACGGCCTTCTTGCCAGCGATGGGCGGCGATCAGCTCTTCTTCTTCGCCACCAGCTTGGTTTCGAAATCACCCGTGTCGATGGCGCCCGCCGTGATGTCACCGTTCTCGAACACCATGGTTGGGGTTGCGCGCACTTGCAAATCCTGCGCCAGTGTGGCGATCGATGCAATTGGCGTTTCGCACTTGCCGTCGTTGGTCGGCAGCTTGCCCTCGTAAATCCAAGTCTGCCAGGCGGCGGCACGGTTGTCGCTACACCAGATCAGCGAGGCCTTGTGCGAAGCGTCGGGGTGCAGGTCTGTCAGCGGGAAGAGGAAGACGTACATGGTCACGTTCTGCATGCTCTTGAGCGTATCGCGCTCCAGCTTCTTGCAGAACGGGCAGTCCGGGTCGGAGAAGATCGCGACCTTGCGCGTGCCGTCACCATGCACGATCTTGATGGCCTTGTCGAAGGGCAGTGTGGCGAAATCCGTGTGCATCAGCTCCTGCATGCGCGCTTCCGTCAGGCTGACGCGCTTGTCGATGTCAACCAGGTCGCCGCCGACGAACATATAGCTCATGCTGGCGTCGGCGTAGACAATCTGGCGCGGCTTCATGACGACCTCGTATACACCCTTGATCGGCGTGGCGCGCACGCTTTCGACGTTGCGATGCTCAAACTTCTTCTGCGCTGCGGCCTTCACTGTGGCGAGATCGGGCTGCTCGGACGCGGCGTCCACGCAGGCTGTCAGCAACAGGGCGGTGGCCGCGACGGCGAAACACTTGAGAATCCGGTTCATTGCTTGCATTCCTGAATTGATTATCTTGCTTTATTGAAACGCGCGTCGCATCAGCACACGTTTGAGGGGGCCGGCACGATTGGTCATGCTGAGGCCAAAATTACGCAGCCCGGCCAATACCGGGTCGCGGGAACCGAACAGGCGCTGTAGACCATCGCACAGCGTCTGCATCGTCCAGACTTCTTCCGCCCGCGCCCGGGCATAGCGGGCCAACAGGTGGGCAGCACCGGGGTCGTCCACATGGGCGGGAGCGAGCATCTCGGCCAGGCAGCGCGCGTCGCCAAAACCCAGGTTGACGCCCTGGCCGGCCAAGGGGTGCACAGTATGGGCCGCGTCGCCCACCAGAGCCAAGCGCTGCGCCGTGACTGTGGCGGCTTTGCCGAGTGCCAGCGGGAAAGCTGCCGCCGGTGTGATGGTTTGTAACGCCCCCAACTGCCGTCCACCTGCCGCTGCTACACGGTCTGCCAGTGCTTCGCCATCCAACGCACGTAGCTCGGCAGACTTCTGCTCATCCGTTGACCAGACGATGGAGATTCGGTTCCCCGGCAGGGGCAGCCAGGCCAGTATGCCGTCGTTGCGGAACCACTGGCGCGCGATATCGCCGTGCGACCGCTCGCAGCGGAAGTTCGCCACCACGCCAAGCTGCCCATAGGGGCGGCGCTCGAAATCGATGCCGGCCGCCTGGCGCAGCCAGGATTGCGCACCGTCGGCGGCAACAGCCAAGGCTGTCGTGATCTTGCGGCCGTCATCCAGTTCGATGCTGGCCCGGTCGGCGTCGAAACTGGCGGCCACGGCCTTGCTGCCGGCGATCAAGGTCACCCGGCCTTCCAGGGCCTGCCATAGCGAGGCCTGCAGGGCGCTGTTCTCTACCGTCGCAGCCAGGCGCTCGGCAGCCATATCGAGTGCATCGAAGCAGATCAGGCCGCCGTCGTCGCCGCGCACGTCCATCTCGCGAATATTACCTACACGGGTAGCGGGCACGCGCCAACCACCCATGCTTTCCAGAAAGGCACGATTGCCGGGGCTGACAGCGTAGATGCGGCTGTCCCATACGTCCGGCTCACTCGAGGCCTGCGGCGGCGCGCTGCGCTCCAGCAAGGCCACGCGCCAGCGCGAGGCTAGGGCGAGCGCCAAGCTGGCACCCACCAGGCCGCCGCCGACGATCAGAATGTCGTAGTCATGTGTCTTCATGCGTTGCCGAACACCATGCGGTGCGCGAAGCTGCGGCGCAGGGGCTTGCAGTTGCCCAGCGCCGCAAGGCCAAGCGCGCGCCCCGCGCGGATTGGCGGCGCTTCCATGCCGAACAGGCGGATCAGGTTGTCGGTGAAACCGATCGTGGCAAGGCTATCGGTGCGGCGCAGGGCGTCGAAGCGTTCGAGCATATTCGTCTCGCCCAGGCGGTCGGCCGGTGTGGCCTTGATCAGGCGCGCCAGTGTCAGCGCATCTCGCAGGCCCAGGTTGAAGCCCTGGCCGGCAACCGGGTGCAGCGTTTGCGCCGCATTGCCGATGACGACGGTGCGGCGCGCATAGTGCTGGCTGGCCCAACGCAGCGTGAGTGGGAAGTGGGCGCGCGGGCCGACGGACTGCAGCAGGCCGACGCGTTCGCCGATGCGGTCCTGCAACTGCACCAGGAAATCGGCATCCGCCAACGTGGACGCCTGCAGTGGATCATTCTCCGGCCGCGTCCACACCACGGCGTAGCGGTTCGATTCGCCGCCTACGGGCAGGAAGGCGATGGGGCCGTCGTCCGCAAAGCGCTCGTAGGCTTGATGCCTGTGCGGGCGATCCGTCTCCACCTCCGCGACCAAGGCATGCTGGTCGTAGGCGCGGCTGCCCTGCGCGATGCCAACGCTGCCCAGCAGGGCGCCGCCTTCGGCCAGTACCGCTAGGCGAGTGGTGATCAGATGGGTTTCGCCATCGCGTTCCAGCGTCACGGCCGCATAGCCGTCGAGCGTCGCGACCTCGGTCACGCGGGCACCGGTCAGGTAATGGATATGTGATTGCGCGGGAAGCTGCTTATGGATGGCCGTGGCGAGCGCCCCATAGGGCATGACGTAGCCCAATGCCGGCAGGTCCAGCTCGCTGCGGTCCAGCTTGACGCGGCCGAAGCTGTGCTGCTGCGAAACGTGTACGGTATGGATGGCCGTCGCCGCATTGGCAGGCCATACGCCAATCGCTGCCAACGCCGCGCTGCTCGCATGCGCCAGCGCCAGCGCCCGTGCGTCCTTGCCCGGCTCGCGCCGTGCCTCGATTACGCCGATGCTCAGGCCGCTGTCGGCCAGCGACAGGGCGAGCGCGCCGCCGACGGGGCCGCCGCCGACGATCAGCAGGTCGAGGTGGGCGGGCAGGGTGCTCATTTCGCCATGGTCTTTTCGATATCGGCCACCGTCTTCGGCGCCAGTGCCGTTAGGTTCTCGTGGCCATTCTTCGTCACCACCACGTCGTCCTCGATGCGCACGCCGATGTGCAGATAGTGCTCCGGCACGGGCACATAGTGCGCTGGCGAATCGGCCAGCAAGGGGCGGAAGTACAGGCCCGGCTCGACGGTGAGGGCCATGCCCGCCTCAAGGATGCGCGATTCGCCGTGCAAGCGGTATTCGCCCGCATCGTGCACATCCAGGCCTAGCCAGTGGCCCGTACCGTGCATATAGAACTGCTTGTAGGCTTCCGTCTCGATCAAGCCGTCGACGGAACCCTTGAGGATGTCCAGGTCCACCATGCCCTGCGTCAGCACGCGCACGGCCGCGTCGTGGTAGGCAATACGGCGCACGCCCGGCTTCACCTG
>JAFAKZ010000066.1 GCA_019234745.1 Burkholderiales bacterium | reverse complement strand
GCGTTGTGCACGGAATTATGGAAGCGCGTGGGCGAGATCAGGCGTTCGGACGAAGCCAGCACTTCCAGGATGGCATGGCAATTCTCGCAGTCGCCACCCGTGGAAGAGAACACGTTGGCTAGCTTGGCCGGGTCCGCGTCGGCGTCGCGCGCAGCTTCCATCGCCACGGCCATGGACAGCTTGATGGCTACGCCCGCACGGCGGCGTTCGGCCGCGGGCAGGCCCTCGGGCGGAGGCAGGACGATTGGCGCCGACTGGTACGGCATCTCACCGCGCAGCACCGGGGCCGTATCGAGCCAGCCCTTGATGCCCGGCCCCAGCAGGCCGATACCCTCGATATGGACCTGGTAGCCGCTCATGCCGTCACCCGCGAGAAAACCAGGCTGCAGTTGCTGCCGCCGAAGCCGAAGGAATTGCTCAGCACGTGACGCATGGGTTGCTCCACCGTCTTGAGCAGGTAGTTGCAACCGAGGCGCGGGTCGGGCGTTTCCGTACCGACGCCGCCGGGCATGAAGCCCTCGCGCAGCAGCAGCGCGCAGATCACCGCCTCGATGCCGCCGGCCGCACCCAGGGTATGGCCCGTGTGGCCCTTGGTGGAGCTGCACGGCGTGGCGCTGCCAAACAGCGCCGTCACGGCGGCATCCTCGGCCGAATCGTTACTGGGCGTGGCCGTGCCGTGCAGATTGATGTAGTCGATATCGCCCGCTTGCAGGCCGGCCGTAGCGAGTGCAGCCGCCATGGCCCGGTGTGCGCCCTGCCCTTCCGGGTGGGGGCTGGACATATGATAGGCGTCGCTCGTCTCGCCCATGCCCGTGAGCAGGATGTCGCCCTCATTCACCACCTCGGAGCGTTCCAGCAGGGCAAAGGCCGCCCCTTCACCGGCGGAGATGCCGTCGCGCGTGGCGTCGAAGGGCTTGCACGGATTGGGCGACACGAGCTGCAGCGAGCCGAAGCCGTACAGCGTGGTCAGGCACAGGGTATCGACGCCGCCCACAATGGCGGCATCCACCATGCCCAGCTGGATCATGCGGTGCGCCGTGGCGAACACCTTGGCGCTGGACGAACAGGCTGTCGATACGACGGTGGCCGGCCCGGAAATATGGAAATAGCGGCGCACGAAGTCCGCCACCGAGTAGCTATTGTGCGTTTCGCGGTAGCGATGCTCTGCCGGCAGCGCGCCCGTAACGGGGTCGCGGTGGCGATAAGCGACCTCGGAGCTCAGGATGCCCGATGTGCTGGTGCCCAGGAACACGCCCACGCGGTCGGCGCCGTAGCGCGCCACGGCTGCCGTCACGGCGGCGGCGAAGCCGTCCTGCTCCAGGCCGAGCTGGGCCAGGCGGTTGTTGCGGCAGTCGTAACCATTCAAGTCGGCACGCACGGCGTAGTCGTCGAGACCCGCGACTTCGCCGACACACAGCTCGTGCTCGACGGTTTCCCAATACTTGCGCACGATGCCGCCACGCATGGCGCGCAGGGCTTCCACGTGAGGATCGACGCCGACGCCAAGGGCGCTGGTCAAGGTGTAGGCAGAAAGGCGAAGGGCTTGCATCACGCTACAGGCAAATCAATATTACGTCGGTAAACAGGAGACGCCGCACCTGACAGGCTCATTCGCAGGCCTGCCGCAAGGTAACGGTCGTCAGCTTGCTTGCTGCCAGGGTATCCAGCAGACGCGGCAATACGTCCACGATGACGGGCCGCCCATCGGGCATGCGGGCTGCATTGCCATCGTGCAGAAGGAGTATGTCGCCGGCCGCCAGGTCGCGCGTGAGTCGCGCATAAACCTGATCCGAATCACCGGCTTGCGTATCATAACCGCGCCGCGTCCAACTCGCCAAACGCAATCCCAGACGCTGCAGCAGCGGGTCGAGGAAGGGATTGCGCAGGCCGGCGATGGGGCGGTAGAACTGCGGCGTGCGACCGGTGAGCGCCGCCAGCGTGGCCTGGCCGTCACCCACTTCGCGGCGCCAGCCGCCCGGGCCGAATAGGGAGGTGTGCTTGCGATGGCGCTGACCGTGGTTTTCCACATCGTGCCCGGCGGCCGCGATGGCGCGGCACAGGTCGGGATAAGCCGCCGCCCGCTCACCGATGCAGAAGAAGGTCGCCTTGGCGCCGCGTTCGCGTAGGATGGCGAGTATCAGCGGCGTGACTTCCGGATCGGGGCCATCGTCAACCGTTATGGCGATTTCGCCACGCGCGGCGGACTCTGTTGGTAGCCGCGTAAGGTTCTCGCCCAACCAGTTACTGCGTGGCAGCAGGCCCACCGTAGCGATCACGCCGTGCAGCAGGAACAGTGCGAGCAGTACCCATGGCCATTGACTCGGCAGCGCAATCCACATACCTAGCGCCAGCAGGTGGAGGGCTGCGCAGAGCACAATAAAGGGCGACGGGCGCCAACGCATCAGGCCTGGCCCTCCACGGTCGTCATCACGCCCTTGTCCAACCAGCGCCGCCACAGCCGGCGCCAGATGGGCCAGCTATGGTCGCCGGGAATTTCGTCGACCCGTACCGTCGGAAGCATGCCCGCCAGTAGGCGCTGGCCCGCCAGAAAGCGGTCTTCGCTAGCCAGACCAACATACACGGGCTTGGCCACTGCTCCCTTAGCCGACTCGCAGCACAGCCAATACCACCAAGCACGTTCGTCCTCATTCGAGCGCCCAGGTGTCTGCGCCCAGGCCGCAGGTCCGCCGGCCTGCTCGATCTCGCGCAGGATATCGCCCGTGCCCGCATAGGGCGCGATCAGCGCCAGACCCGCCAGCTCACTGTCGTGTACCGCCGCGTAATTCAGTGCATTGAAGGCGCCGATGGAGATACCGGCCAACCAGATATCCGTATAGCCGCCCTCGCGCGCAACCGCCATGGCACCGGCATGCAGCGAGGCGGCCACCGTCTTGGCCATCACCTGCTCATAGCTCACCTCGGCCAGCAGCACGTCGACAGGCAGCCCACGCTCACGCACGTCGGCTACAAAGCCCTGTGTGATCAGGTCTTCAATGGTCGCCTTGGCCGGCGGCAGCAGCACCAGCAGGGTCGACGGCCGCGCAGCGCCCGGCAGCAGGTCAGACAGCGTGCGCATAGGTCCTCGCGCGGGCCAGCATGGCCGAGAATACAAGCGCCAGGAAGGCGCCGATGGCGACCGTGGAGCCGATGGCCGACAGCACGGGCACACTGGACGTGCCCAACAGGCCAAAGCTCGACGCCGTAGCGAGGTTCGCCACCAGCAGGGAGATATCGACCTGGCGCTGGTCGCCGCCCACGCCATGGTCAGCACCCTGGGCGAAGAACAGCGCGTAGTTCGAACCGACCGCCACCACCAGCAGCAAGCCGACCAGGTGCAGGATATTCATCTTGACGCCGCAGGCCACGAGAATGGCTGCCACCCCCAGCACGGCACCGGCAAGCGGGATGGATACGCGCAGCGCCTGGCGCGGGCCGCAGGCAGCGACCAGCAGGATGACGATAGCCAGGCAGCCGAGGCTGGCGAGCAGCAGCGCCTCGTGCATATAGCTGTCGAAGATGTCCGTCGTCTCGGCCAACAGGTCGATGGCGGTGACCTGGGCCAAACCGGCCTGCTTGAAGGCGGCGCGCGCGCGGTCGACGTCGATCTCGTCCCCATGCGGCCCCGCACCCGTGGCGCGCAGGGGCATCAGCACCAGGTAGTCGCTGTCGCGGTGGATGAGCATGGAGTCGAGCAGCACGCTGGCCGAGGTGCCCTGCAGGGCAGTACGGTCGAGCAGCGGCGCATTACGGGTGGCATCGATATCGGCAAGGAAGCCAGCCAGCTTTTCTGGCTTGATCGGCATGCCATCCAAAGCGGCAGCAAGATTCGCGCGCGCCTGCTCCGGCGCCGGCAAGGCCGCGAGCCTTGCGCGCTGCGTCGCCATGCTCGGCAGCAGCTGGCTGGGCGCATGGAAGCCACCAATCACCTGCTGATCGACCAAGCCCTGTAGCACGACGGCCGCCCGCTCGGCCGTCGCCAGCGCCGTTTCCTGGTCGGGCGCCGTAAAGCTGGCGACATAGCGCATATCGGCGCCGCCCAGGTCCGCACGCAGGCTCGCGTCCAGCTCACCCTGCGCCTTCGAGATGGGGCTGAGCGCCTTCAGGTCGCGGTTCCAAACCTCGTGCCGGTGCACCAGCAATACGGCGAGCGCCGCGAGCAGCGCGGCGGCGATCACCCAGCGCATGCGCGCAGCCAGGTCGAAGGCCCGCTCCAGCGCCAGGCCGGCACGGCTCAGGTCGCGTAGATTGATCTGGCTGGGCATCAGCTGCGGCAGCACATAGCGCGTGACGAGCGCCGCGGCGATCAAGCCGGTGATGGAATACAGGCCCAGCTGCGACAGGCCAGGGAAGCTAGAGCAGAGCAAGGCGGCAAAACCCGCGACCGAGGTGAGCACGCCCAGTCGAATTGTGCGCCAGAAGCGCTGCGGATTCGCGCCGCCCGCGCGCTGGATAAACAGGTAGATAGAATAATCGACGGCCTCGCCAATCAGCGTGGTGCCAAAACCCAGCGTCAGGCCGTGCACATGGCCAAAACCCAGGCTCACGCTGGCGATGCCCACGAGCGCGCCAGTCAGCACGGGCACCAGGCCCAGCACCAGCAACCTTGGCGAACGGTAGATCAGCAACAGCAGGCACACGACCAGAACCGTCCCAGCCGTCGCCAGCCGTGCCACCTCGCCCTGTATGGTATCGCGCGAGGCGACGGAGAGGACGCTGGTACCGCTCATGACGAGCTGGGTATCGGCGCTGCGGCCCGGCAGCTCGGCGAAGTCGCGGCGGATTTCCGCCAGCGCCCTGCCCTGCGCGTCCGTGTTCAGCCCCGACTCGCGTATCTGCAGCATCAACACAGCCCGCTTGCCGTCGCGCGAGGCCCAGACGTCGTTGAGCGTGCGCGGCTGCGATTCGCCTGTGAACTGATCGAGAAGCGCCAGCGTCTCACCGGTCGGATCGCGCGGCAGGATCTGCTTGACCATCAGCCCCGCATCGCCCGACATGGCGTCCAGCGTGGACTGGATGGCGTCACGCATGCCGGCAGCCGTGAAATGGTCGGCCGTGACGGCCGGGCTCAGCAGATAGCGATGGTCGAAGAAATAACGCTGGTCACGTCCCTGCGTGGCTACGTCGCCGTTCTGCACGGACGAGAAAGTCGTACTGTCGGCCAGCTTGGCCGCCAGACCGCGCGACAGGCGCGCGCGCGCTGCAGCGTCCCCCCCCTCAATGCCGATCAGCACGAGACGCGCAATGGCGCCGTCACGCAGCTGGTCTACCAGCATCTGCTGGCGCTGCGTGGGCGCCTTGGGCATGAAGGCGGACAAGTCGGCAATAAAGCGGGTATGGGCGATCACGAACACAGTCGCGGCCATGGTCGCGAGCCACACGCCCAAAGCGAGCCTATTGCCGAGGCGCTTCATCGGGCATCCACGCCCGTGATGGTCATCTCGGAATGGTCACCGTCGGCCTGCAGGAATTCGACCGTCTTGACCGCGGCACGGGTGCCCGCGATGCGCACCTGGCTGATCACCTTGAGCATGCGCGGCTGCGTGGGCGTGAGCACCAGCTGCCACTGCTCGGCGTTGCCACTGAGGGCGATGGCGTAGAAGCGCTCCAGCGCCGTGCGGTCGCCCGCCAGCGTAGCGCGTATGCTTTCGACGAAGGCCGCCACCTCGGGCCGGTCGGCCAACGACACGGTCAGCTTGCGGCCGTTGCTGCGCTCCACCAGCAGCTTGTCGCCATCCAGTACCAGCGCCTCGGGCTTGGGCTTGAGCGTACGCTTCTCCAGCCGGTCCGGCGCCGTGAAGGACAGCTCGCCCGAGGCTTCCAGCGGCTGGTCCAGCATGGCGATGTACTTCTTCTCAACGAAGGTCGCCTTGCCTGACTTCTGCTGGCTCAAGGCCTGCATCAGGTCGGCCACGCCCCAGTCGGCGGCGTGCGCAAGATTGCCCGCCAGCATCAGCGCGGCGGCCAGCGTCGGTGCAAGGGCTTTGGTCAGCATGCTCAGGCCTTTTCCCAGAAATCGAAGAAATTGAACCAGTTGTAGGGGTGTGCGCGGCAATGGCGTTCCAGTGCCGCTACGTATTTGCCCAACAAGTCGGCAACGACTGCCTCGCGGCTTGCACCGGCGGACTCAGTCGCATCGCCGAGACGCTCGAAATGCACAGCGTAGCGCTTACCGCCCAGGTAGATGCCCGCCATGAAATACACTGGGCGCTTGAGCATCGCGGCCATGCGGAAAGGGCCTGTCGGAAAACGTGCCGGCTCGCCCAGGAAGGGCAGCGTCAGGTATTGGTCGGGGCCGGATGCGCGGTCTGCCAGCACGCCCACCAGCGCGCCTTCGTCCAGGCCGCGGCGTACGGCCAGCATGGCGTCCAACGTGCCCAGCGGGATGATGTCCTGCATGGCGTTCGGGTTGATGGCGGCCAGCGCGCGGTTGATCTGGCGTGCGTTCTCCGCAAACATCGCCATACGCATGCGCAGGTCCGGGTTCTTGCGGGCCACGGCGCGCAATACCTCAAAGCTGCCCATGTGGGCGCCGAACATCAGCACGCCCTGCCCCTTGCGGTACTCGGCGTGCAACTGTTCAGAGCCCGTCAGCTCGATATCGAAGCGGTCGAACTGGTCATTAAGCAGGTAGACACGGTCATGCACCGTGCTGGCGAAGCCGAGGATATGGCGATAGCGCTCGCGCCAACCGGCTGGACGGCCCAGGCAGCGCGCCAGGTAGGCGTTGGACGCGGCACGCGCGCGGCGCCCGAACACGACGAAATACAGTGCGATGCCGTACAGCACCAGGCGCGAACAGCTGCGCCCCAGCTTGAGTGAAATCCACGACATGACGGCCAGCCAGAAGCTGCTGCCGCGTTCCTTGCGGCGCATCCAGGCGGGGACGGCCTGCCGCTCCATCAGGCAGCCGGCTCCATATGGACGAGGAAGCGGCCATCGGCCACCTTGCGCTCGCCCGTGCGCACTTCGAAGCGCAGCTGTTCAGCACCCGACTCGTAGCTTACGACCAGCACATCTCCCGGCACGGCGGGGCTGTGGAACTTCGCGACGGACAAGCCGACCAGACGTACGCCCGTCGCCGCCTCTACCATGCGCTGCACCTGGTCGAGCAGCACCACGCCCGGCACGATGGGGCGGCCGGGGAAGTGGCCGGCGAAGGCGGGATGGTCGGCGGGGATGTCCAGTAGGGCGTCGGGCATGGTTAGTTATGTTGCGGAATATGCTGTGCAATCAGCGCCGCCAAGGCGGCAGCCTGTATCTTGCCATTGCCGTCACGCGGCAGGCTGTCGACGAACACGACGGGCCGCGGCAGGAACACGGGGTCGACCTGGGCACGCAGTCCGCTAACGATATCTTGCCGCGTGAGGCCGGGCGCTACCACGAAGGCGGCCAAGCGCTCCACGTGGGCCCCGCTGCGTTCTGGCACGCAGAACACCGCATCCTTCACACCCGGCAGGCCTGTGATGATGGCATTCAAGAATGACAGGGAGCTGCGCTTGCCCGCCACATTGATCATGTTCGCCTTGCGGTCGACCAGGCGGAAGCGCGAGGGGGTGATCAGCTCGACCATATCGTTGATCAGCTGCGGCATCTCGTACACCGCGCCGTGGGCCCAGGCGTCTTCGCCCTCGAACCGCAGGGTGACGCCAGCCAGCGTATCCCAGGCTTCGTCGACACAGGGCAGGCGCGTGGCCAGCTGGCCCGTTTCCGTCGAACCGTAGATTTCCAGCACAGGGCAGCCCAGCTTGTCGGTGGCCTCTCGCGCTAATTCAACGGGCAGCGGCGCCGTCGCGGACAGGATGGCGGCAACGGGCGGCAGCGGGATTTCGGCCTCGATCAGCTTGCGCAGGTGGAAGGGCGTGATGACCAGCAGGCGCGGCGCCGGCATCGCTTCCAGGCTGCGCGCCACATCGGCAGGGAAAAAGGGGAGGTCGGACGACAGGCGGCCGCCACCCAGGATGGGCAGGAAGACGCTGGATTCCAGGCCGTACATATGGCGGATAGGCGTTGTGCCGATCACGGAACAGGCGCCGCCCGTCTTGCCCCAGATGCGCTCGGCACCAGCCATGATGTTCAGGTGTACGCGGCCGAAGGTCTTGTGATGGGGCACCGGCCGGCCGGTCGAGCCCGAGGTGTACACGTAGGCGATGGACTGCTCGAAGGAAATCTGCGGCACGGCCGCCGTGGCCGGCGTCGTGCCCGCGAGGAAGCCGTTGACGGCCATATAGGGCAGCTTGGCCACGGGCGACACGTCCTGGTCGCCCAGCACCAGCAGCCCTTCGTGCTCGGCGGCGACGGTAGCCAGATGCTCCGGCGCCGCGGAATTCGGCAGTACGGTGACGATGCCCTTGCTGATCGCGGCAAACAGCGCGACGGCGAAGGCATAGCGGTCCGCGCACATATTCAGCACCTTGCCCGACGCGGGCAGCGCGTCGGCCAATGCCAGCACCTGGCCGAGGAATACGGCACGCGTGATCGTCCCGCCGTTGCGGTAGGCCATTACCGCGTCGAGGTCATCTTCGGGGATCAGGGGGAGCAGGGTCATGACGGCGGGAATTCGATACGATGCCGCGGCGGGCTACTCGGCGCAGTTGCGGCGCTGCGTGTAGGCGCGGTAGGACTGGATCGTCTGGGCGATGCTGAAATGCGGCCGACCCGGCAAGGCACGCTGGCGTACGGCGAACTCGGCGGCGAACATCAGGGGCACGGACACGGGCGTCACCACGGCGGCAAACAGTGACCAAGCTTCGAGCGAGGCGCCGAAGAAGAGGCCGACGGACAGGGCGGCGCTGAGCACGAAGTAGAGGGTCCAGGCCAGCGTCACCTGCCAGGTGTAGCGCAGGTAGCGCGCGTCGAGCGGCTCGGCAATGGCCATCGCAGCCACACGCGAACACAGGGCGCCCTCATGGCTGCGCAGTGTGCTGCCAAACATGGTGCCGAGCGCGATCATGGTGCCCGCGTGCTGGAAGAAATACAGCCAGGCGGCGTGACTCAGAAGCAGATCGAAGCGCCAGGCGGCAGCCGCGAAGGCAGCCAAGCAGGCAGCCGTTGCCGCATAGCGGAACGGCGACTGCCAGCAAGCCACGAGCAGGCCCGCCGCCACGGGGATGGCGCCGACCAGCACGGCCAGTACGGGGGGATGGTTGGACGAGGAGGCCAGATAGCCCAGGCCGATATAGGCCACACCCACTGCGCCCAGCAGAACCAGACGCAATTTGTGCCACATGGCGGTCACTTCGTCCGATGCTCGCCGACGTAGGCAGTCAGCGCGCGCAGCGAGGCAAAGATGCGGAAGTTGTCTTCGCCGTCTGCCTTCAGCTGGATGCCGAACTGCTTGGACAGCACGAGCGCGACTTCCAGGATGTCGATGGAATCCAGGCCGAGCGGCTCGCCGTACAGCGGGTCTTCCGGCTGGATGGCCTCAGGCGCCATATCCAGGTTAAGGCCGGTCACGATCAGGCCGGCGATTTCGCGCTCGAGGACCAGATTGGGTTCGGTGGCGGAGGCTTGCTGTTCCATCATGATATCGTCGCGATAACCGTCCTGCGCGCCTGCGGAACCCAAGGGGCACGGCACGGCAAGACTTCATTTCAAAAGAATAAGCTTATTAGTATAACATAGCCCCACCGCCGAACAATCCAAGAGCCGTACGCATGTCCAACAAGCCAGCCGCACGCAAGGTCGCGGCCCTCATCCTGTCCCGCTTCTGGTTCAAGACCTTCGGCATCTCCGGCTTCACCACGCTGTTCTTCGTCGCTTACCTCTACCTGCTCAAACACCCGGCCTATCACGTGGCCGTCATCCCCACGACCTGGTTTGACGAGGTGGCCAGCTTTCAGCCCGCCGCACTGCCCATCTACCTGTCGCTGTGGGTGTACCTGTCAGGACCGCCCGTGCTGATGACGACGCGGCGCGAAATCACCGGCTACGGCGTGCGCATCGCCGCGCTGTGCCTGGTCGCCCTGGGCATCTTCTACTTCTGGCCCAACGCCGTGCCGCCCGTCCACATCGATTGGTCCCAATACCCCAGCGTGGCCTTCCTGAAAAACGTAGACGCCGCCGGCAACGCCTGCCCATCGCTGCATGTGGCCACGGCCGTGTTCTCGGCTCTTTGGCTGCATTGGCGCCTTCCCCTTCTAGGCATCAGCCGCGGCTGGCGTACGGTGAATATCGTCTGGTGTGTGGCCATCGCCTACTCGACGATGGCCACCAAGCAGCATGTCGCCATTGACGTTGCGGCCGGTACGGTATTGGCGTTGGCTGCGGCCTGGG
>JAFAKZ010000004.1 GCA_019234745.1 Burkholderiales bacterium | reverse complement strand
GAACAAACCAGCCATCCTGTCCAACAGCGACGCCGCCTGGCGCGCTCCCGGCTTGCGATAACCCTGGCGCAGACCAGCTGCCTGCAGCTCGATCAGATCCTGCTCTTCGAGGTAGTTAAGCGCCTTCAGGATGCGTTCGCGCGGCTGCGCGAACCGTTCCGTCACATCGGCGAGATTGACCGTCAGCCACTTGCGCCCCGCGCGGCTGGCGTCGAACAAGGACTCCAGGAACTCGCGCCGCTCACCCTCGAAGCGCGCGCAGACCTCGTCGCGCGGCACTTTGAAGGCAACCTTGTACTCGGCATAGCTTGGCGAGGTCGCCGCAATAACGCCTTCGAGTTCCAGATAGGTCAGCGCGGTGTTCGCAACGAGAGGACGAATGTCGAACGGCGTCGACAGCTCGTAAGCCGTGACGTCGAATACCTCGTCGAAAGCATCGATGGCGGCAAGCAAGGCATGCAGGCTCTCCCGCGTAGGCGTGTCGCCATAGACGAAGTTCTCCAGTGTCAACCGGTCATCTACGCACACCAGCATCTCGCAATGCGACACCAGCCCATCGCGGCCCGCCCTGCCTATCTCCTGCACATAGTTCTCGATCGACTTGGGCAGGTTGTAATGGTAGACGGCACGAATATCCGCCTTGTCGATGCCCATGCCGAAGGCGATGGTCGCCACCACGATGCTCAGATGGCCGGCCATGAAGTCGTCCTGCACGCGCGTGCGCGCCTCGTCGTCCATGCCAGCGTGGTAATGGGCCGCCGCATGACCCGCTGCCTGCAAGGCCTCGGCTACCTGCTCAGCCGTCTCCTGCAGCGTGACATAGACGATGGTCGCTGCCCCGTGGGCCTGCCGTGCGATACGGCTGCGCAATATCTCAAGCCGTTCACGCCCACCGCACAGCGTCACACGCAGATGCAAATTCGGGCGCCGGAAGCTCGTCTGCACATGATCACCCGGCACTATGCCAAACTGGCGGCAGATGTCGGCAGCCACAGCCGGCGTCGCGGTCGCCGTCAGCGCCAGCACGCGCTCGACGCGCAGCGATTGCGCCAAGCTTCCCAGCTTGAGGTAATCGGGCCGGAAATTGTGGCCCCACTCCGAGATGCAATGCGCCTCATCGATGGCCAACAGGCTGATGCGCATGCGCGGGTCCCTGAGACGCGCGACGAAGCGCTCGTTCTTCAGCCGCTCCGGTGATACATAGAGCAGCTTGATGTCACCTTGCTCAATGCCGCGATAGACGTCGCGCACCGCCTCGGCCGAGAGCGAGGAATCCAGCCTTGCGGCACGCACACCGAGCTTGGCGAGCGCATCGACCTGGTCCTTCATCAAGGCGATCAAAGGCGAGACGACGAGGGTAAGGCCATCGAACAGCAACGCAGGTAGCTGATAGCACAGGCTCTTGCCCCCGCCCGTAGGGAAGATCGCCAAGGCGGAGCGCCCGGCAAGCAGCGCCTCGATCACCTGCTCCTGCCCCGGCCGAAACCCCGGTAGCTTGAAAACCTGCTGCAACAGCCGCAACGCGGCGTCATCCCCTGCAGTGGACTGCATGACCTACCCTCAAGTAAATGAATTAAATGATTCCACAATGCTGCGCGCGGCATGCTATCGCATTTGCATGCATAGGAGGGTTACGATCGAACATGATGCGGATCGGGCCGACGCGTACGAGTGTCCATTGCGAATTGATGCACCTGCGCAAACTTGGGCATGGGCTTAGGGCCCAAGGCGCATGAACCAAACAATTGTCATCTGTCGGAGATCGATATGATCAGCAAGAACACGATTTGCCTCTGGTACAACGGCACCGCATTGGAAGCGGCAGAGTTCTACGCCAGGACGTTTCCAGACAGCGCTGTAACCGCAATCCGTCGCGCGCCCGGTGACTACCCCGCCGGCCGCGAGGGCGACGTCCTGACGGTCGAGTTCACCGTGCTGGGCATCCCATGCCTCGGCCTGAACGGCGGCCCAGGGGTCGAGCACAATATGGCCTTCTCCTTCCAAATCGCGACCGACGACCAGGCGGAAACCGACCGACTGTGGGATGCGATCGTCGATAACGGCGGCGAGGCCAGCTCATGCGGATGGTGTAAGGACCAGTGGGGCGTATCGTGGCAGATCACGCCGCGCGCCCTCACGGATGCGATCTTCGGCTCCGATCGCGCGGCCGCCAAGCGCGTGTTTGAGGCGATGATGCCGATGGAAAAGATAGACATCGCCGCCATCGAAGCGGCCCGGCGTGGTTGACGCCAAACACGGGTAGCTGCCTGCAAGCGAAGCCGCAGAAAAGCCAGCGCAAGCGCTGGCTTTTCCATTTGGCGACCACGTCAATCAGTTGATGCCGTTGATCGGCCCCGTCACCGTCCCCGTCGAGCCGCCACCCAGGCCCGTGCCCGGCGCAGTCTTGCCCTGGAACAGGAAATACATATTGTGGCCGAAGAAGGTAGAAAGACCGAAGCCGATCGACGAATTCGTCGTCGCCGAGGAGCCGTCGGGCCCTGCGATATTGTTGTACGCGATGGTGTTGCTGCTCAACTCGGTCGTCGCATTGGCGACCGAATAGTTCAGCGTACCCCGCGCCACAGTGCTGCCCGTATTGGCCAACGTGAATGGCACGGCTTGCGTCGACGTCGGGCAGTAGTAACCGTTCTTGCTGGAACAGGCCACCAGATTCTTGTTGGCACTGTCGTTGAAGTAGACCACGTCCGTACCGCTGTCGATATAGGCCGTGAACCATGTGCCACCGACCTGGGCGGCAAACGTGCCGTTGTTCGCGTCACTACCGCCGTCGTTGGTCACGGCCAGCGTGGAGGCCACCGGCGTATTGTTGCCCTGCGTGCCTACCCCGAAGGTCAGCGTGCCCACGACGGGCGCCGTGGTGCCCCCGGGGGCGACAGCTGGCAACGTCAGCACGACGCCATTATTGTTGCTGGCGAACTGGCTGACCGTGTTGGGTAGGCCCGCGTAGCCTGTATTCGCCGTACAGCTGCTCGGCATGCTGTTCTTGCAGTTGTAGTACGGCGCGTAATTGTCATTGAGCAGGAAGTTCACGCCGATCAGGCCGTTGGCGCCAAAGGTCCGCGTCGTATCGGTCTGGGTGCCGCCTTGGCTGCTGCACGCCTTGGGCACCTTGTAGGCGGAATCGCCGAATACCTGCATCTGGGTGCTCTTGACGTACTGGCCGGCGATATAGACATCAGCCGTGACGACAGGACCATAGACATAGGAGTCCACATAGGTCTCGCACTCGGTGAGCGTGGTGCCGGACGCGCTGCCGGCCACCAAGGGCAAGCCGCTGCTACCGGGGCGTAGGGACGAACTCAGCGCGCTATAGGCCACGCGCAAGCCGGTGGAACCCGTATCGACCTCGATATGGTCGATGATCTGGCATTTCGTGGTGCTGCCCGGGGCACAGATCTTGACGCTGATAAAAGGCTCCTCCGGTGCATTGACCGCGCCGGCCGTACCGCCGCCCGAACAGGGGTAGCCGTCGATGACCAGCGGGGTCTGGTTGCCGCTGCCGGTGGACGTCACACCACCACAGGCCATCGGCGTACTCACGGCGGTGGCATGGGCCACAGGCACCGTCTCGGCCTGTGCCGGAACAAGGGTGGCGGTGATGGAAACAAGCAGGCTACCGAGCAAGGCGCTCAGGCTGGAAATACAAGCGACATTCTTCATTATTGGGCCTCAGCAGGAACGCTAATGGGGTGATGCAGCGACTCGGGCAAGGCCGTAGGGAGATGCGCCGAGCCGGTGAAATAGCGATTTCGTACTGCCGAGTGAATTTCCAGCCCCGCTTCCACGCGGTCCGCGTGGCGGTCGACAGGGCGAGGCTTGCCGCTGGTACGGGCGAAGTGGGTCATATAGCTGCCCAACAACTGGCCCATATCGGGGCGACGACCCATCTCGCTCCACGTCACCTCGAACACGCGGCCGGATGCGTTCACAAATTCGTGAACCACCCCGCCGTCGGTGAGTGCCAGGCGGTAGTCGGTATAGTCGCCGACGACGTCGGCCGAGATGGCGGCATGCAGCGCCGCCTGGTCAACGATCACGCTGTGTGCATCGCCGCCCAAGGTGGCGTGCGCGGACAGGGACAAGGCTGCGATAACCATGCCGACCGCGAACTTCTGCCATGCCACGCCGGGCACGCTGACGCCCTGAATATGCTTGTTGATCACGGTGCTTCTCCTTTATTGGAATGATTCGTTCTGGCGGTGGCGAAACGCACTAGCTGCTCCCCCCAATCCCGCCAAGTGACGATAGGGTTGCCGTAGGGTGGGCGACAAGATGACGTGAACGTCAGTCGCCGGCGCGAAAGCCTCGAGTCGAATCAAAAAAACACCGGGTAGAGAGCACGCTGACGACATGCCACCCTCATCAACAAATATAAGGGAAAACCCCTATACAGCACTGTGCCTGCGATCCGGGCAAGTTGCGTGACGCCCATTACCGGTAAGCGATGGGTGCGACGGCTTTGAATGGGTCTCGCGAAAATGTGAGGAAATGGCTAGCTGCGCTGTAGGAATACTGCAACAAGCACTTCCCGTGCGGGATTCCCGCCATGCATCGCGTCAAGGCGGAAAGGTAGCCTAGGCCGAGTCCTGTAAACCCCAAGAACCAACCATGACCATCTTCCTGATCGTCCATATCACCGTCCAGCCCGGCAAGGCAGCTGAACAGCTGGCCGCATTCCAACGCCTCGCCCCACTCGTCCGCGCCGAAGCAGGCTGCCTGGAATACCGACTGCACCGGGTCGAAGGCGACGACGATCAGTTCGTCCTGACAGAACAATGGGCGTCCGAGGCAGCGTTGGCCGCGCACGACGCGGCCCCGCACATGGTCGCGGCAAGCCAGGCCAACAAGGCATTCCGTGCCGGCCCAGCCAGGGTATACAGGCTGCGCGGCGTCGATGCATGATGTAGAAAGATGCTCTTGCCGCTGACGAACACCACGCAGTCGAACTCGGTAGCGTCGGAACAGCTCGCCGCCACGGCCGAGGAGATAAACGCCCAAATCATGCAGTTGCAGCAAATGATGGGCTACTTCCGCGTCGAACGCCGCCCTATCCCGCGGCAAGGGCCAGCTCACTAGGCGCGCACGCTTCAGTCGAACGTAAAGCGCCTGACCGTGCGACGCTTGGCTCGCCCGTGCGCCGTATCGCGCCCATAGCTTGCGTCCAACTCATGGTCCGACGCGAACCAAAGGATGCCCGCATCCAGCGCTGTCAAGCCATCCGCCCAGCAGCTTCCCCAGGCAAAGTGCTCATGCCCGCAGATGTTCGCAAGGCCAGCATCCGCGGGCGGCGGACTGGGTGCCGGCCCCAGCTCGCGTATCGTATCGGCCTGTACGTCCAGCAAGTACAAGCGATCCGCGCGTCTCGGCCCACCGATATAGGCAAGGTATCGACCCGACGGACTCACAACAGCAGCCAGGGCTACGTGCTGTGCGCGATCGAACGCGGACGTCCGCCAGCTGCCGTCCTCGTGCAAGTACTCGATACTCGCCAGGGGCAACCATGCACCAAGCTGTGATACGCCGGCCAGCAGGTAGGTGCTTCTGGCCTCGTTGACCGCCAGACAAGACCATCGCCCGTCGTAGCGCACGTCGACCTTGTCCACGCCGGATGCCTGATCGTGCAACACGATATGGCTCTTGCCGATGCCCTGGTCAAGACGCGGCACCCGTGGCACATCTTCCATGCTGATTTCCAATGTGGTGCTGTGGCCGACTGAGCAATCGGCAGCCTGCGCCGAGCCGATGGTAATCGCGGCCAGCAACGAAGCCCACATGGTGCAGCGGCACCGGAAGCCAACCAAATTCGTCGCGCAACGTAGAGAGACCTTGAATGCTTCGAGCGAAGCGAGGCTCCCTCGTGGCGGCGAGGGCGGGGGGAGTGGATTCAATAAAGGAAGAGACGGTGTTTCCAGGCTTCGCAAACCACTAGGGACACGCTGAACGACGAGCACAAGATGACGTACTTCCATTCAAATAGGCTCTAAAAATCGTAGCGGACGTTCATCGAACCCGTGATGTCCTTGTAGTCATAGATCGGCAGGTTTGAGTTATTGCGCGTGTAGGTAAGCTCAGGCCGCACGCTGAATCCGTCACCAAAGGTATGCACGGCCCCCACGCCCGCGTAATAGAACAGGTCGTGGCGCTGGCGCAGGAACACGGCGTTTTGCATGTTGTAGCGGCCATTGGTATAGGTGAGGTGGCTGTAGAAGGAATTGTGCTCGTTTTGCACCCAGCTGAAGCCCACGTCCAACCCGGCTGAACGCTTCTTGCCGTCTGGACGCTGGTCGGTATCGTCCTCCCAGCCCAGCAGCAAGTTCGTCGAAATGGCACCACGGCCGCCCGCCAACGTACGCACCACCCCCAACGACTCTGCCACCTGGTTGAAGCTGTTCGGCACCAGATCGGGTTGTGGAAAGCGATAGCGTAAGTATTGCGTCACCGAGGTCAGCTGGGTCGATTCCCATAGCCGCTCGCGCAAGTCCATCGACAGGCCCTCCACCCGACGGTTCAGATCTCCTTCCAGGTAGACGCGCCCGCCCAGCAGCCCAAGCTCGGCCGAGTGTGAGCCGTGCTGATAGGCAATGCCGGAGAATATCTCCTCGGACGATAGATCGAAACCCTGTTTCGTATTGTTGTCGCGGTGCTGAGCGCTCGCATTCGTCACCCATTTGAAGGCGTCATCCAGCCGCACGTCCGCGCTGCCTGCCCCCGTCACGGTACGAAAGGTATCACCCGTACGCACATTGGCCGAATTCAGCTGCACTTCGAGGTTGTTCAGCGCGGGTAGGGGAATTTCCGTCAGGCTGGTGGCATTATTGATATTGCTGTCATAGCCCGCCGTCAATTCCACATGTCCAGCCAGCTTCACGCGCTTGGGCGTGCGCCGCTCGGCAATTTCTTTGCGATAGTGCTCGATCACAGTACTGGCATTGGGTGGTGGGTTGAGCTTCGCAGCAAAGTCGAACTCCTCCAGCGCGCGCTCGTCGCTGCCCAGCATGAAATAGGCCCTGCCTAGCTCCAAGTGGGCGGCAGCATGGCCAGGTTCAACGGCCACGGCACGTTCCAGCTCGATTGATGCAGGCTCGGGCTGGTTCACCAGCAGCCGGCCCGTGCCGAGCAGGTAGTCGAAACGCGGCTGTCCCGCATGGGCTTCTTCGACTGGCCCCAGCAGGTCGACCACTTCCTGACCATTGCCCGCACGCAGGGCTGCTTCCGCTTTGCCCAATAGCGCGTCGTCGTCGGCCGACGCCACGCGCCCGACCAAGCAAAGCGCCACGGCAATCCAGCAGCTCAACCCACGCTTGCGCAACGATGCCTCGCTCACCATATCGCGTCCGCTCCCTCTATCCGGCTATTCAGCTCAGTGTTTGCCCAGCAAGATCGTCCCGTACACGCCCTGCCCCGTCGGCATCTTCATGCCATAGCTCGTGGCCAGCGCGCCGGCCTGCGTGCCGAGCAACACGCCGGCGCCTTTGCCGATCCCCGGTCCAGTGCCGCAGTTGCTGCCCGTGCAGGTGGTGTTGAGCTGTACGCCGTTGTTCAGAAAATCCGCAAGGGCTGTAAACCCCTGGTAATTGCCCTGCCAGCTACGCGCCTGCGCATCGGTCACATTGATAGCGTATGACGTCACCCCCGGACTCGCCCCCAAGTTCACCGATACGCTGGCCGACTGCACGCTACCGCCCAGGCTCGCATTCTCATCCGCCGGCGTCGTCCCGCCGAGTATGGTCGAATACGTTGCGCTGCCGCTCATGCCGGCAATCACGGCGGGCGGCGTCACGCCACCCGGTGCGTAGATGAAATGGTGTAGATCGATGGCCGTCGTGTAGGGGAAGTCGTTCGTCGTCGAATTGCCGCCGTAGTAGACGCCCCACTCCACCGGCATGCCATCCACCGTCGTGGAACCCGATTGCAGCAGCTTGGAGCCGTGCAGGTCGACCAGCACGCCTTGCGATGGATCCGCAATCTCCAGCGGCCGTCCCGTCGCCAGATCGGTAAGGACATAGGCCCCCGGCGAGGTGACGCCGGCACCTCCCAGCACATGCATCTGCCCATTCGCATCGACCACCGTCTGCGCCACCACGTAAGTGGAGTTGACCGGCGAAATCACCGTCTGGCTGCTGTTGTACAGCACGGCCGTGCCCACCAGCGCCTGCCCCGTCGTGGTCGACAGGTCGTAACTTGTCAACAAGCCGCTGGCCGTGTTACCGACTACCACCCCTGCCGCCATACCCGTGCCCGTGCCGGAACCACAGCCGGAGCCCATACAGCTCACGGCCAAGGGAAGATTTCCACGTGCAAACTGGTCGAGCGAGGTAAAGCCGGAATAGCTCCCCGTCCACACGCGGTTGAGCAGATCATCAGCCGTGACGGCATAGCTCGTCACCCCCGGCGAGGCACCCAGGCTCACGCCAACCTTAATCGACTGCAGCGTGCCGCCTACCTGGCTCGAGTCCTGCGCCGTGGGCGTCGTCCCGCCCAGGACCTGGTCGTAGACCACGCTGCCGTGCACATTGGCGATCACGCTGGGCAGACTCAGGCCGGATGCGGCATACACAAAGTGGTGCAGGTATACCGGGCCGCTGCTGCTACCACCGCCTCCGCCCCCTCCTCCACCGCCACCACCGCCGCCACCACCGACCGTCGTACCGCCGTCATAGATGCCCCACCAGGCATCCACGCCGTCCACCGTGCCGGAGCCGTACTGGATCAGCTGCGCGCCTTGCGAGGTGTAGCTGAACTTGCCCTGGCTGACGCTCACCGGGTAACCGGTAGCTGGGTCGATCATGATCATGCCGCCGTTGACGCCCTCGACGAGGCTGCCCGCGCCCCCTTGGGTATTGCTGCCCTGCAGGAGCTGCGCCGCCACGTAGACGGAATTGGCCGGCGCCGTCGTGCTGCCAGAGGAGTTCGACGAACTACCCGTCAGGCTGATGTTCTGCCCACTGGCCGTCGCATTCACGGCGACATTGATGTTAGATGAAGTATCGGCCCCGGATACAGACACGGCCGACGTCGCCGAGCTGGCGCCCGAGCTGGCCGCTGCCGCCTGGGTGCTTGCGCTGGAATCGCTAGCCGGTGCAGGCGGCGCGCTGTCGGACGAACTAGATGATTCGCTGCTACCCGATTCCGACGCCGCTGGCGCTGCAGTGTGCCCCGCCGCTTGCTTGCCCGCCGACGCCGTCTTCACAGCCCGCGGCAGGCTGCTCAGGAAGCTGGGCAAGGACTTGATCAGCGCAGGCGCCGCGCCGGAGACCGGTGCAAAGCCGATCTGGTTTGGTTCCAATTGCAGTTCGCCTGCCGCCGTGCGCAACACGGTGGCACCGCTGAAGACCCGGTTATAGGTACCGGCCTCGGCCGCCCGGTCCGCCGGCAACTGCTCGGCCGGCACGAAGAACACCTCGTGGTCCGTGCCTCGGATGCCTATCGTGGCCGTCGTGGTCTGGATAAGGTAGTTTTCCTTGTGCGCGTGGCCAATCAAGCCCGTCACGGCACGCAGGCCGCCCTTGAACAGCGAAGCGAGGAAGTGCTCGCTGCCGTCGGAAGCGTCGGGCCGGGTAAAGATTTCCAGGCGCAGCTCGGACTCCGGCTTGAGTACCAGCGTACCCTTGTCCGCCATCTGCAGCTGCAGCGAAGAAGCGCTACCGGATACCAGCAGGTCGCCCTGACACACGGCGTCGCCCTTGCCCAGGTGTCGCGCCGCCTCGCCCTTCAGCTGCGCCGTCACCGTACCCGTCACGAAGAACACGCGCCCGGCGTAGATGCTGGCCGCGCCGGAACCGTCGGCAGCGGGGCCGACGCATTGGGAAGCATACGCTCCGCACGCCAGCAAGGCGGCCAGAAGCCAAAAACGCAAATAGCGACGAAGCTGCAACCGGACCGGCACGACCATGGCGGCGTTCCTCCTGCCGAGATACGCCGATCCGTTGCGTTGACACTTCTTAGGATGATCGGCGGAC
>JAFAKZ010000342.1 GCA_019234745.1 Burkholderiales bacterium | reverse complement strand
TGCCCTGCCGGCGAAGGTCGCGGGCGTGGGTGAGATTTTGATGGTCGTGCCAACGCCACGCGGCGAGCGCAACGACCTCGTGCTAGCGGCCGCCTTCCTGGCTGGCGTCGACCGCGCCTTTACCATCGGCGGCGCCCAGGCCGTGGGCGCACTCGCCTACGGCACGCAGACCATCCCGCAGGTCGACAAGGTCACCGGGCCGGGCAACCAGTATGTGGCCGCGGCCAAGCGCGCCGTGTTCGGCGTCGTAGGCATCGATATGGTGGCAGGGCCGTCAGAGATTCTCGTCGTCTGCGACGGCAAGACGGACCCGGACTGGATCGCCATGGACCTGTTCAGCCAGGCCGAGCACGACGAGATTGCACAGAGCATCCTGCTCTGTCCCAATGCCGCCTATATCGAGAAGGTGGCGGCGAGCATCGAGCGCCTGCTCCCCAGCATGCCGCGTCGCGACATCATCGCCGCCAGCCTCGCGAATCGAGGCGCGCTGATCGAGGTACGCGACCTGGATGAAGCTTGCGACATCGTCAACCGTATCGCGCCGGAGCACCTGGAGCTGTCGGTGGAAGACCCCTGGGCCTGCCAGGCCAAGATACGCCACGCCGGCGCCATCTTCCTGGGCCGCTACGCCTCGGAAGCGCTGGGCGACTACTGCGCAGGGCCAAACCACGTGCTGCCCACCTCGCGCACGGCCCGCTTCGCCAGCCCCCTGGGCGTGTACGATTTCCAGAAGCGCTCCAGCCTGATCTACGTGTCGCGCCAGGGTGCGCAACAGCTGGGCCGCATTGCCAGCACACTGGCCCATGGCGAAGGCCTGCCCGCACACGCGCGCTCGGCCGAATACCGCCTGGATGGCGGCGACGCGACATGAACGATACGGCCAACATCGCCAGTCGTATCAACGCTTATATCGCCCAAGGGCCGGACTGGGCGCAGGCGCAGTGCAATACCCTGCGCAGCACGATCTTGGCCGCCGATGCGAAGCTAGCGGAAATCTGGAAGTGGAAGGGCCCCTGCTACGAGCACAATGGCCTGGTGTGCGGCTTCGATATGGCGAAGTCTTTTGTCTCCATCACCTTCTTTCGCGGCAGCGAAATGGCCGATGCGGCGAACGCCTTCAACCATTGCGTGGACAATGCGCACAACCGCTCCATCCGCTTCGAGCAGCATGAGGCCATCGATACGGCGCTGATCACGCGCTATGTGCAGGCCGCCGTCGCCTTGAACCAGGCGGGGCCGAAGCCCAAGATGGAAGGCAAGCGCATCGCCATGCCGGATGAATTGGCGCAGCTGCTGGCCACACATGCCGATGCACGCATAGCGTTCGAGGGGTTTGCGCCCTATAAGCAGCGCGACTATATCGAGTGGATTGCCACGGCCAAGCGTGCTGAAACGCGCCAGCAGCGGCTGGACAAGGCTCTTGCCAATTTGAAGGCTGGCCTCGGCCTCAATGATAAGTACAAAGCATGATCGAACCTATCGACCTCATTCGTCCTGAACTGCTGGCGCTGTCGGCCTACCACGTGCCCGACTCATCCGGCTTTATCAAGCTCGATGCGATGGAGAACCCCTACCGCCTGCCGCCCGAGCTACGGGCGCAGCTGGCGGAAAAGCTCGAAGCGGCCTTCATCAACCGTTACCCGGACCCAACGGCCACACAGCTGCGCGAGCGCCTCATCGAGACCATGGGCATTCCGGCCGGCTTCGACGTGCTGCTGGGCAATGGCTCGGACGAGCTGATCCAGATCCTGGCAATGGCCGTGGCGCGGCCCGGCGCCGTCATCCTGGGCGTGGAGCCGAGTTTCGTGATGTACCGCATGATCGCGGGCTTCTGCGGCATGAAGTACGTAGGCGTACCGCTGCGCGAGGATTTCACGTTGGACCTGCGCGCCACGCTGGCGGCGATCAAGGAGCACCAACCGGCGCTGGTCTTCCTGTCCTACCCGAACAACCCCACGGGCAACCGCTTCGAGATCGACGCCGTGGGCGACATCCTGCAGGCTGCACCCGGCTTGGTAGTGGTGGACGAGGCCTACCACGCCTTTGCCGACGACAGCTTTATGCCGCGCCTGCCGCAGTTCCCCAATCTGCTCGTCATGCGCACGCTGTCGAAGCTGGGTCTCGCAGGCCTGCGCCTGGGCTTTATGGCCGGGCGGCCGGAATGGCTCAACGAGTTCGACAAGGTACGCCTACCCTATAACATCAATGTGCTGACGCAGACAGCCGCCACCTTTGCGCTCGACCACCTGGACATCCTGGACGGCCAGGCCGCGGCCCTGCGCGCCGAGCGCGCGCGCCTCTCGGCCGGGCTGGCTGCACTATCCGGTGTCACGGTCTACCCATCGGAAGCGAACTTCGTGCTGGCCCGCGTACCTGATGCGCGCAAGACACACGCGGCGCTGAAAGCGGGTGGCATCTTGATCAAAACGCTGCATGGCGCGCACCCTTTGCTCAGCCAGTGTCTACGCTTTACCGTAGGCACGCCGGAAGAGAACGACGCCGTGCTGGCCGCCATGGCCCAATCCCTGTGAGAAAACCGATGTCGTCAGCCACACCTCGAATCGCCACCGTCTCGCGCGATACGCTAGAAACGCAGATCACCGTCACGCTCAACCTCGACGGCAGCGGCAAGAGCCGCTTCGATACAGGTATCCCCTTTCTCGAACATATGCTGGACCAGGTGGCACGCCACGGCCTGATCGACATTGATATCGTGGCTCGCGGCGACCTGCATATCGACGCGCACCACACAGTGGAAGATATCGGCATCACGGTCGGCCAGGCGCTGGCGCGCGCCATCGGCGACAAGAAGGGCATACGCCGCTACGGCCACGCCTATGTACCGCTGGACGAGGCGTTATCGCGCGTTGTAATCGACCTGTCGGGAAGGCCCGGACTGAGCTATGGTGTGACGTATACCCGTGCCAGCATCGGCCAGTTCGATGTGGACCTGTTCAGCGAGTTCTTCCACGGCTTTGTGAACCATTCCATGGTCACCCTGCATATCGACAACCTCAAGGGCGTGAACGCCCACCACCAGGCCGAGACGATCTTCAAGGCCTTCGGCCGCGCATTGCGCATGGCCGTGGAGATCGATGAGCGCATGGCGGGGCAAACGCCGTCCACCAAGGGCACCCTGACTGCCTGAGTCCCAATACCGCATACAGCAAAGATTCAACGATGGAAATCGCAGTCGTCGACTACGGGATGGGGAATCTCCGGTCCGTTACCAAGGCCCTCGAGCACGTGGCGCCCGATGTGCAAATCACGCTTACCAGTGACCCGGCAGCCGTTGCCCGCGCAGACAAGGTCGTGTTCCCCGGCCAAGGTGCCATGCGCGACTGCGTGCGCGAGCTGGACGAGCGCGGCCTACGGCAGGCGGTGCTGGAAGCGGCGGCCAGCAAACCCTTCTTCGGTATCTGCGTAGGCGCGCAGTTGCTTTTCCAATACAGTGAGGAAGGCGGCAATACGCAGGCGCTGGGCGTGTTTCCGGGCGAGGTGTTGCGCTTTCCTGCCGCACAAATGGTCGATGCCCACGGCGCCAAGCTCAAGGTGCCGCACATGGGCTGGAACACGGTACGGCAGACGCGCGCGCACCCGCTGTGGGCGGGGGTTGCGGCGGACGCGCGCTTCTATTTCCTGCACAGCTACTACATGCATACGCCACTGGCCGAGCTGACGACCGGGGAAAGCGACTACCCCTTCCCCTTCACGGCTGCAGTAGCACGCGCTAATATTTTTGCGACGCAGTTCCATCCGGAAAAGAGTCATTCGGCTGGCCTGCAATTATTGAAGAATTTCGTCGCCTGGAACGGCGATTAACTCAGCACATACACATCATGCTCATCATTCCCGCCATCGACCTCAAGGACGGTCAGTGTGTGCGCCTGAAGCAGGGCGAAATGAATTCCGCCGATGTATTCGGCGACCCGGCCGAGATGGCGGAGCGTTGGCTGGAGGCCGGTGCGCGACGACTGCATCTCGTCGACCTCAACGGCGCCTTCGCCGGCAAACCAAAAAACCTCGATGCCGTGCGCAGCATCCTGAGCGTGGTGGACGGCGAAATCCCCGTGCAGCTGGGTGGCGGCATCCGCGACCTGGAAACGATCGAGCGCTACCTGGAAGCGGGCCTGCGCTACGTGATCATCGGTACGGCCGCCATCAAGAACCCCGGCTTCCTGCACGAGGCCTGCGATGCCTTCCCCGGCTCCGTCATCGTGGGCCTGGATGCCAAGGACGGCAAAGTCGCCACGGACGGCTGGAGCAAGGTCACCGGCCACGACGTGGTAGACCTCGCTCGCCGCTTCGAGGACTACGGCGTGGAATCCGTCATCTACACGGATATCGGCCGCGACGGCATGCTGAGCGGCGTGAACATCGACGCCACGGTGAAGCTGGCGCGCGAGCTGACCATCCCCGTCATCGCCTCGGGCGGCCTGACCAATCTGGACGACGTTTCGGCCCTGTGCGACGTGGAAGGCGAAGGCGTATCGGGCGTGATCGCCGGCCGCTCCATCTACGAGGGCACGCTGGATTTCGCTGCCGCGCAGAACATGGCGGACGAGCGCAATGCCTAAGCCGCTCATCAACCTGGACGAGCTACCTGCGCCGGAACACAACCGGCAGGGCGACAAGTACGAGTCCTTCGATACCGGCATCGCGAAACTCATCGGTGCTCGGAAGCTCGGCTACAGCCATACCGTGCTGCCGCCCGGCAAGCTATCCTGCCCCTTCCACAACCACTGGGACGAGGAAGAGCTGTTCATCGTGCTGTCGGGCAAGGGCAGCTACCGCTACGGCGATACCCAATATCCCGTGCGCGCCGGCCATATCCTCGCCGCCCCACCTGGCGGACGTGACACGGCGCACCATCTGATCAACGATTCGGACGAGCCGCTCGTCTATCTGTCGATCAGCACCAAGTCCGACTGCGAAGTCGTCGAGTACCCGGATTCCGGCAAGGTCGGCATACGCGGTAACCGCCCGCGCCAAGAGGGTGAGCCGGCCCAGCGCTTCTGGATGATGCTGCGCGATGGCGACCCGCAACCCGATTACTGGGAAGGCGAAGAATAATCTTCTGTCGCACCGTCACTTCCCGCCTTACTGAGTCGTCTGCCATGCTCGCCAAACGCATCATCCCCTGTCTCGACGTCACTGCCGGCCGCGTGGTGAAGGGCGTCAATTTCGTCGGCCTGCGCGATGCGGGCGACCCGGTGGAGATCGCGCGCCGCTACGACGCGCAGGGGGCGGACGAGCTGACCTTCCTCGATATCACGGCAAGCTCGGACCAGCGCGACATCATTCTCAATATCGTCGAAGCGGTGGCCGAGCAAGTATTCATCCCCCTGACGGTGGGCGGCGGCGTACGCACGGTAGAAGACGTGCGGCGCCTGTTGCACGCGGGTGCCGACAAGGTCAGCGTGAATACGACGGCCGTCACCAATCCGCAGATGGTGGAAGACGCGGCCGGCTACTTCGGCTCGCAGGCCATCGTCGTCGCCATCGACGCCAAGCGCGTCAGCCAGCCCGGCGAAACGCCACGCTGGGAAGTGTTCACCCACGGCGGCCGCAACGCCACGGGGTTGGAAGCGGTGTCCTGGGCGCGCGAAATGCAGCGCCGCGGCGCGGGCGAAATCCTGCTGACCAGCATGGACCGCGATGGCACGCGTTCCGGCTTCGACCTGGCGCTGACACGCGCAGTCAGCGACGCGGTGGATATCCCCGTCATCGCCTCGGGCGGCGTCGGCTCGCTGCAGGACCTGGCCGACGGCATCACGCAAGGCCATGCCGACGCCGTATTGGCCGCTAGCATCTTCCACTTCGGCGAGCACACGGTGGGCGAAGCCAAGCAGCTGATGCGCGCACAAGGTATCGAGGTGCGGCTATGAGCGAAGCTTGGCTGGACGAGGTCAAGTGGGACGATAAGGGCTTGGTCACGGCCATCGCCCAGGACGCCCGTACGGGTCGTATCCTCATGGTGGCCTGGATGAACCGCGAATCGCTCGCGCTCACGGCCGCCACCGGCATCGCCCACTACTGGTCGCGCTCGCGCAGCAAGCTGTGGAAGAAGGGCGAGGAATCGGGCCACATGCAGACCGTGCACGAGCTGCGCCTGGACTGCGACGGCGACGTGATCGTCATGCAGATCGACCAGCACGGCGGCATCGCCTGCCATACGGGGCGGGAGAGCTGTATGTTCCGCAAGCTGGAGGGTGGTCAGTGGCTTACCGTCGACCCCGTGCTGAAAGACCCTGACAGCATTTACGGCGAATCGAAGTAAGCCGGCAGCCGCCTCGTCTGCTTGTCACCCGCAGTTCACCCATTCGCTTTATAATCCAACACTTTGCCATCTGACGCCACGCCAACCATGGTCAACGCGGATATCCTCTATCGCCTCGCCGAAACGCTGGAAGCGCGCAAGGGCGCCGATCCGGCCAGCTCCTACAGCGCCGCCTTGATGCACAAGGGCGTCGACGCCATCTGCAAGAAGGTGGGGGAGGAGGCCGTGGAGGCCATCATGGCGGCCAAGGATGGCGACCGCCTGCATCTGGTGCGCGAGGTGGCCGACGTGTGGTTCCATACGCTCGTACTACTGGCCCACCAGGGCCTAGGCCCGAACGATGTGCTGGCCGAGCTGGCGCGCCGCGAAGGCATTTCCGGCATCGACGAAAAAGCATCGCGCAAGGGAGCGTAAGATGAGCGACAACTGCATTTTCTGCAAGATCGCCTCGGGGCAGATTCCGTCGAACAAGGTGTACGAAGACGAGCACGTCATCGCCTTCCACGACATCCACCCGGTCGCCCGCGTGCACTTCCTGATCGTGCCGAAGAAGCATGTGGAGTCGCTGCTCACCGCCACGCCGGACGACCAGGCCATGCTGGGCCAGTTGTTGGCGTTAGCGCCAAAGCTTGCACGGGAACAAGGCTTGGGTGAGGGCTTCCGCACTATGATCAATACCGGCGCCAAAGGCGGCCAGTCGGTATTCCACCTGCACCTGCACGTGTTCGGCGGCGGCGGCAAGGCGGAAACGGCCATGGCGGCGGTGATGCAGTAAGTAGACGGCACGGTAAGAACGTTCCCTCCCGGGAACGATCCAAGGATGGGCGGGTCAATGCCCTTCGTTGATAGACGGATTCAAGGCGATGCCTGGCATCGCGCAATTATTGGAGTGTAAGTAATGGGTTCCCTCAGTATCGTCCACTGGATCATCATCCTCGTCGTCGTCGTCCTGGTCTTCGGCACCAAGAAGCTCGGCAATGTAGGCAAGGATCTCGGTTCGGCTGTGCGCGGCTTCAAGGAAGGCATGAAGGGCGAAGACGAAGCGCCCAAACAGGTCGCCGAGAAGGAAGTGAACGGCGGCCGCGTATTCGACAACGACAGCGCCCGCGACAAGCGCTAAGCTGCTGCCGTGTTCGATTTCAGCCTTGGCGAAATGCTCGTCGTGGGCACGGTCGCGCTGGTCGTGATCGGCCCCGAGCGCCTGCCCAAAGTAGCGCGTACGCTTGGCGCCATGCTCGCACGTGCACAGCGCTACGTGAACAACGTCAAGGCCGATATCCAGCGCGAGGTAGAGCTGCAGAACCTCAAACAGATCGAAGCGGAGATGAACGAGGCGGGCCGTAAGCTGATGGGCGAATTGAAGGGTGGCGTGGACGAGGTGCACAGCTCGCTCAACGAGACCGTCAAGGAGGTTGCCACTGCCTTCGCCGGCCCCGCACAGCCCTCGCTCCCGCCCGAGGCACTGGCATCAGTCGGACAGGCGCCGGCCGCTGCGGAAACCGCTACCGCCACGCTGGAACGGCCCGAAGCCGCGGCGCCGGCCACCCCACCCGAGCGCGATCGGCGCTAGATTCATATGGATGATCTCCAGCCCCTTATCGAGCACCTGATCGAGCTGCGCGCGCGCATCGTCCGCGCCAGCGTCGGCATCCTGATCGCCTTTGTTTGCATGTACCCCTGGGCGGCCAAGCTCTACCACCTGGTCGCGCTACCCATGCTCAAGGTGCTGCCGCAGGGCAGCCATATGATCTCGACCGAGGTCACGTCCAACTTCTTCGTGCCCATGAAGGTAGTCGCGCTCACCGCCTTCCTGTTCACGCTGCCGCACACGCTCTACCAAGCCTGGGCCTTTATCGCCCCAGGACTCTACAAGCACGAAAAGCGCCTCGTCGTGCCGCTGATCGTCTCCAGCCTCGTGCTGTTCGCCATAGGCATGGCCTTCGCCTACTTCCTTGTCTTCCCCGTCGTATTCGGCTTTATGGCCGCCTCCACCCCCGAAGGCGTAGCCATGATGACGGACATCGACAAGTACCTGAGCTTTGTACTGGGCATGTTCGTCGCCTTCGGCGTCACCTTCGAAACGCCCGTCGTCGTCATGGTGCTCGTGCGCATGGGCGTGGTGACGGTGGAAAAGCTCAAGGACTGGCGCCCCTATATCGTCGTCGGCTGCTTCGTCATCGCCGCCATCGTCACCCCGCCCGACGCACTCTCGATGACCATGCTGGCCGTGCCGCTGTGGCTGCTGTATGAGCTGGGCGTCATCCTGTCGCAGTGGCTGGTGACAGTAAAGCCTTCGGAAGCGGCGGAATAGGCATCTCAGGCACTCCCTCGAAGACGGGAGGCGCAGTCGTGCCACGGGTCCTGGGTTGCGGCAGCAAGATTGTCACACCCAGTCCTCCGCCCGCCAATTGGCATTTTCGTGTAATCTGGCCCGCCTTGTTGTTAGACAGGCGTGTTCGCCATGATAGCCCCTGCAACGCCCTCCGAACGCAACACCGGCATCGACTGCCTGCGCGGCTTCGCCATCCTGATGGTGGTCATCCACCATATGGCGCTGGGTTTCCGCCTGCCGCTGGGCCACAGCCTCCTGGGCCAGCTAATCGGCAAGCGCCTGAGCGATGCCATCAGCTTCAACGGCTACGAATCGGTCTTCGTCTTCTTCGTTCTGTCCGGTTTCCTGATCACGCAACGCATCCTGCAGGCCTACGGCGGCGTCGAGCACCTGGTCTGGCGCCGCTTCTACCGCCAGCGCGCCATCCGCATCCTACCCCTGCTCTACCTGCTACTCGCCGTATTGAGCGTACTGCACTGGCTGCATGTGCCGGGCTACCGCGTGGAGGAAAACGGCCAGACGCTGGGCCACGCGCTGTTCTCGGCCGTCGGCCTGCACCTGAACTGGTACGAGGGCCAGA
>JAFAKZ010000235.1 GCA_019234745.1 Burkholderiales bacterium | reverse complement strand
CATCGGGCGATCCCAGCCGCCATGGCTCCAGCCACGGCGCTCGGCCCAGGCGTGGCCCCATTGCGCATCCCAGCGCGGCGGCCGATCCAGCGCCCAGCCACGGAAGTAGTAGGGCGGCAGCGCGTAGTAACGCACGGGAACGCTCAGAATGTAGTAGGGCACGAAGTCGGCCGACACGAAGTCCCACGGGCCGTCGTACCAGGGGCTGCTGTACCAGCCGCCGTCCGTGTAGACCCAGTACAGGCCGTCGGAGTAGAAATAGTTGGCGTGCACGCCCGGCGCGTACATGACGGGGTAACCCGGCACCGGCACCAGTGTCGGGTAGGCGTTCAGCTGCAGCCCGATGCTCACATAACCGAAAGCAGTGCCCACGGTACACAGGAGCGTAGCCAAAGCGAGTAGAAGTTTCCGCATGGCGCCTACCTCGTCGGCAGCGATATTGCCGACCTTACGCCGTCAGCATGGCATGCCGAACATGAACGGTGACTGAATCGCGTGTCGATTTCGCGGCGCATTCGACTATAACGTTCGCAGCACAGCGACAAACATTGCTGCCGCTTTGACATCGAATAATTGAAAAAGTACCGGAGGAATGAAAGTGACCCACATTGCGCTTCGCCTCGGCCTGTGCAGCGGCTTGATGGCCACGTCGTTTTCGGTACAGGGCCGCGACGCCAGCTTCGGCCTGCATTCCTTCGCCGAATCCATGGTGTACGTCAACGCCGGCACCGGCGTACCGCTCTACGTCGCCTTCATGCCCAACGGCAACCAGTCGACCGATTTCGTCTTGCTGCTGGAACTCACACAGGGCGGCGGCGGCACGCCCAATACCTGGCAGTACTACCTGTCCAGCGCCCCATTGGGGGCTGGCGCGGCGGGTATGGTCTACTCGATGTATATGCCAAGCGGCAGCCAGGTCGAAGGTAGCTGGACGAGCATGACATCCACCTATAACGTCAACGGCTACGGAACGTATAGCGATACGTTCGGCGTTTCCACCTCGGCATACGCCGGACCCGTCTCGTCCACGTTCTACGGCGCCGTCGGCAATGGCAGCACGATGGGTTGGTCGGATCGCGGCTTGCCACTATCGGCCGTCCCCACCAGCAATGGCGAAATTGCCCTGCCCTTCAGCTACACGACGGTAGCCAGCAGCCAGACCTGCTCGATCAGCTTCAACGCCTTCATCGACAATCAGGACTATATGCAGTACGTGATTGCCGGCGTCAGCGCGGCCAATGGGATGAATGCGCAGAGCATCGGCAACTCGGCCATCACCGCACTCGCCTTGAGCAGCGCCCCGTACACGGCGCAGACCGCAGCGGGCAGTAGCCTGGCCACCATATCGGGCAGCCGGTTCGACCAGGACTTCCTCGGCGTCGGGATTGTCTCGGGCGTCCGCTATCCGGTGATGCCTGCCTACAGCTATTTCGATGTAACGCTGGGCACTGGGAGCCCGGCTACCAGCACGACGATCGCACCCCTTCCGACCTTCGTTGCGGGCAAGGCATGCACCTCGCTCGCCAATCAGCGGCTGGCACTGAACGGCAATGGCGCAATTCCGGAGTTCAGGGGCTTTTTTAGAATCTGGTAGGGCCAGGATAGGGGCTTGAGACCAGCGTCAGAGCATCCGAAGGAAGGGCCCGACCTTCGCCTTCAGCAGGAGGACCAGCTCCTCCTGCATGTAGTCGTATTCGTCCGGAATGTTCAGGCAGATGACTTGCTTGCCGTTGAGGTAGGGCTTGAACTTCTTGCTCAGCTTGTTGCGATGGGCGCGCTCCATGACGAATATCATCGTTGCCCAGTCAATCTGCTCGGGCGACAAAGGCACGTTTGCGTCGTTGCCCAGGCCAGCCGAATCCGTCTCGACACCGGGCCAGCTCGCGAACACCTGCTCGGCAGTCGGGCTGCGCAAGCGGTTTTGCGTGCAGATGAACAGGGCGCGAATCACTAATGCTGCTCCAGAATTGAATTAAGATCGCCCACATGTTACCTACCCATACAGTGCATGCAAAACAGGCGCAATTTGACGACCAAGGCTTTGTGCTAGTCGACGAAGTGCTTGATGCGCACGAAACAGCCAACGTGCTTGAACACCTGCACGGTATGAACCTAGGCGGTGCAGGCAGCCGCCACCTGCTCGCCCATGACTGGTGCAAGGAGCTTGCCGCGCGACTCGCTGCAAAGCCCCTGTTGCACGAGCTGATTCCCACCACTCACGCTGCGGTCCAATGCAGCTATTTCCGCAAGTCGCTCGACCAGAACTGGCTGGTGGCGTGGCACCGGGATTTGAGCATTCCCGTCGCAGCTCGTGTCGATCATCCTGAATTGCGCGGCTGGAGCGAGAAGGAAGGGGCAGTGTTCGTACAAGCACCCACCGATCTGTTGACTGAGTTGATCGCCGTCCGCCTCCATTTGGACGATTGCACGCATGAGGACGGGCCGTTGCGCGTCATTCCCGGCTCCCACAGCCATGGCACCATTGGTCAAGGTCCGATACTCGAACAATGCAAGGCAACCGGCAGCGTTAGCTGTACAGCGAAAGCGGGCGACGCCCTGGTCATCCACCCCCTGCTGCTGCACGCCTCATCCAAGGCGACAGGGCAAAGTGAACGACGCGTGCTGCACTTCCTGTTCGGCCCGACATCGCTACCGTTCGGACTGCAGTGGGTGTACCTGCCATGATCCGGCCTCTACATCGCCTTGAGTTGCTCAAGCGCGTAGCATCACTCATCATCGCCGCCTGTCTGTTTCTGCCGCTGTGCCAGTGCACGCCGAAAGCGGTGCCCGGCGCGCAAGATAGCGTGCAGACGCAAGCAGCACCGGCCGAACCCGAGGTCTTGGTGATCGGGCAGCGCATCGACTACCAAGACCCCCACGATCTTTTCGGTCTCCTTCTCTTCGCCTGGCCCTTGTTGGCCTGGCCCCTGCGTCGGCGCGTCACACGTGTACTAACCACCGCCATCGTCAATCTTGCGGAGCTGACGGCAGCGGTCGCGACGCTGATCTACCTGTATGACATCATCGCCCTGTGGGGACAGATCCGCTATGGCGGGGTCATGGCGCTCGGCGCCTACGGGGTCTATTGCCTTGCGGCTATTGGTACCTTGATCGGTCTTCTCCGCAAAATGCTGTCGCCGCTGCCGAGCGCGCCGCCCCCGACGTCGTAATTGGCGGCCGTCGATCCATCACATTAGGCGAGGTCCATTCCGTTTCTTTTGCTTGCAATCGACTGCTTTGCCCCAAGTTCCAGCGTATCCGCCAACCCAAACGCCCCGGAGCCGACAATGAAATACCTCCACACCATGGTCCGCGTCGCCGACCTCGACGCCTCCCTCAAGTTCTACTGCGATGCCCTCGGCCTGAAGGAACTCAGCCGCAAGGAGAGCGAGAAGGGACGGTTTACCTTGATCTTCCTGGCGGCACCGGGCGACGAGACGGCACAGATCGAGCTGACCTATAACTGGGACCCGGAGGTCTATACGGGCGGCCGTAACTTCGGTCATGTGGCCTACGCGGTGAAGGACATCTACGCCACCTGCCAGCGCCTGGAAGAACACGGCGTGACCATCCTGCGCCCGCCGCGCGACGGGCATATGGCTTTCGTGCGCTCGCCGGACAATATCTCCATCGAGCTGCTGCAGGAAGGCGGCGCGCTGCCACCGCAGGAGCCCTGGGCATCGCGGCCGAACACGGGCAGCTGGTAGGCAGAATCCTGACAAGGCATTTCTTTCGTCGCTGACCGATGGCAAAGTCCACCAGCTCTCTTTGCATGGCCTAAACTGTTAAGGAAACACCCGGTCGGATACCCATGAGCAATCGCCCCCTGTCCGCCCTCGTCATCGACGGGTCGGCTCCGGTACGTACGTCCCTGCGTGGCATCCTGCAGGGCTTCGAGATGACGGACATCGACGTGGCCGCATCGGTGGCCGATGGTCGGCGCAAGATCGGTACGCGCAAGTACGACGTCATCCTGTGCGAGTACCACTTCGACGGCGAGGAGACAGGCCAGGACCTGCTCGAGCAGATTGCTGCAAACCGCCTGCAACCGCCGCCCACCATCTTCATCATGGTG
>JAFAKZ010000141.1 GCA_019234745.1 Burkholderiales bacterium | reverse complement strand
GTCTGGCTCACATCCTGGTAGGGGTTGCCGTTCTGCTCATGCGGTAGCTGGATGTTAAGGCCGACGGACGGCGAGCGGCCGTAGAAGGCGCCCTTGTTGGCCGCTTCCATCACGCCCGGTCCACCGCCCGAGATCACGGAGAAGCCGGCGTCGCTGAGCAGGCGGGCGATTTCCTCGGTAAGCTTGTAGGTAGGATGGTCGCGCGGGGTACGCGCCGAGCCGAACAGCGATACGGCCGGCTGGATGGCCTGCAAGCGCTCCGTCGCCTCGACGAATTCAGCCATAATCTCGAACACGCGCCATGCTTCTCGCGCACGATAGGCCTGTGTAGCCGCCATGGCGGCCGGATCGGTGTCGTTGGGTAGCTTCGAGTGGAAACTCATATTCTTATCCGAAAGGCCTCTCGGCCTAAAAAGGAAAACGCATGACCGGTTCTGGTAAGACGCTTCTGTTGATCGACGGTTCATCCTACCTGTATCGGGCATTTCATGCCTTGCCGGATCTCCGCAGTCCATCCGGCGTCCCTACCGGGGCGCTGCACGGCATCATCAATATGCTCAAGCGCCTGATGAAGGAGGTGCCAGCCGATTATATCGGCTGCGTGTTCGACGCCAAGGGCAAAACCTTCCGCGACGACTGGTACCCTGAGTACAAGGCGCAACGGGCGCCCATGCCCGACGACCTACGCGCGCAGATCGAACCCATCCACGCGGCCATCGCCGCCATGGGCGTGCCCATCCTGATGGTGGAAGGGGTAGAGGCCGACGATGTGATCGGTACGCTGGCCAAAACGGCCGAGGCGCAAGGCGTTGCGACGGTCATCTCGACGGGCGACAAGGACATGGCCCAGCTTGTCACGCCGCTCGTGACGCTGGAAAACAGCATGAGCAACGAGAACCTGGACGAAGCTGGCGTATTGGCCAAGTTCGGCGTTCCCCCCTCGCTCATCGTCGACTACCTGTCGCTGATCGGCGACACCGTGGACAACGTACCGGGCGTACCAAAGTGCGGCCCGAAGACAGCGCTCAAGTGGCTGAGCGAATACGGCAACCTCGACGGCGTGATCGCCAATGCGGCCGATATCGGCGGCGTCGTGGGGCAAAACCTGCGCGATACGCTGGCATGGCTGCCCATGGGGCGCAAGCTCGTCACCATCAAGTGCGATGTGGACCTGAGCGCCGAGATGCCGGCCGGCCTGCCCGACCTGGCCCCGCGCGAGGCCGACAAGGCGGCATTGGCGCAGATGTTCGAGACCTATGGCATGCGTTCCATGCTGCGCGAGCTGCAGGGCGATGCCACCGTGGGCGACAAGATCGCAGCCGCCGGCAATGAATCGGCCATGCGCAGCTTTGCGCCGTCTGAGATAGGCGAGTTGCACGAGTTGCCGCGCGAGTACACGACCATCCTGACCGAGGCGCAGTTGGACGAGTGGCTGAGGAAGCTCGATAGCGTGGCGATTTCGTCGGTGGACACGGAAACGGACAGCCTGGAGCCCATGCTGGCGCGCATCGTGGGCATCAGCTTCGCCGTGGCCGAGGGCGATGCCGCCTATCTGCCGCTTACGCACCGCTATGCCGACGTGCCGGACCAGCTCGACCTCGATGCGACGTTGGCCAAGCTCAAGCCCTGGCTGGAATCGCCCGACAAGCACAAGGTGGGGCAGAACCTGAAATACGACCAGCACGTGTTTGCCAACCATGGCATCACCCTGCGTGGCATCGTGGACGACACGCTGTTGGAGAGCTACGTGCTCGACAGCACGGAACGCCACAATATGGACGACCTGGCCGCGAAGCACCTGGGGCTCAAGACCATCCTGTTCGAGGACGTGGCGGGCAAGGGCGCCAAGCAGATCGGCTTCGACGCGGTGGACGTGGACACGGCCACACGCTACTCGGCGGAGGATTCCGACGTCACCCTGCGCCTGCACCAGGCCTTTGCCCCGCGCCTGAAGGCGGAACCGCGCCTGGATTACGTCTACCGCGAGATCGAACTACCCAGCCGCGAAGTGCTGTTCAAGATGGAACGCCACGGTGTACTCATCGACGGCGCCATGCTGGCGCGCCAGAGCCACGAGCTGGGCCAGACCATGCTCAAGCTGGAGCAGGAGGCCTATGAGCTGGCTGGCCAGCCCTTCAACCTTGGGTCGCCCAAGCAGATCGGCGAAATCCTGTTCGACAAGCTCAAGCTGCCCGTGGTGAAGAAGACGCCCAAGGGCGCGCCCTCCACCGACGAGGAGGTGCTGGAGCAGCTGGCGCGCGACTTCCCCCTGCCGGCCAAGCTAATAGCGCACCGCGGCATGGCCAAGCTCAAGAGCACCTACACGGACAAGCTGCCGCAGATGGTGAACGCGCGCACGGGCCGCGTGCACACGAACTACGCGCAGGCGGTGGCTGTGACGGGGCGACTCGCGTCGAACGACCCGAACCTGCAGAACATCCCAGTGCGTACGGCGGAAGGCCGGCGTATCCGCGAAGCCTTTATCGCCGCGCCTGGCTGCGTGATTGTCTCTGCCGACTATTCGCAAATCGAATTGCGCATCATGGCGCACCTGTCCGGCGACGAAGGCATGCTCAAGGCCTTTGCCGATGGCGTGGACATCCACCGCGCCACAGCGGCCGAGGTGTTTGGCGCAACGCCGGCGGACGTCACCAGCGAGCAGCGCCGCTACGCCAAGGCCATCAACTTCGGCCTGATCTATGGCATGAGCGCCTTCGGCCTCGCCTCGCAACTCAGCATCGAGCGTAGCGCGGCGCAGAACTATATCGACCGCTACTTCATGCGCTACCCGGGTGTGGCCGAATACATGGCGCGCACACGCGAACTGGCGCGCGAGAAGGGCTATGTGGAAACCTGGTTCGGCCGCCGCCTATGGCTGCCGGAAATCCGCTCCAGCAACCAGGGCCGCCGCGCAGGTGCCGAGCGCGCCGCCATCAATGCCCCCATGCAGGGCACGGCGGCCGACCTGGTGAAGCTCGCCATGATTGCCGTGCAGGACTGGATCGAGCGCGACAAGCTTGCCACCAAGCTCATCATGCAGGTGCACGATGAACTGGTGCTGGAAGTGCCGGAAGGGGAGTTGGCCGTCGTGCGCGAGCGCCTGCCCACCATCATGGCCGGCGTGGCCGACCTCAAGGTGCCGCTCGACGCCAGCGTGGGTGTAGGCCCGAATTGGGAGGCTGCGCACTAGTTGCCGCGCAACGCAGTTGTAGGGTGCCATTAAGCGCAGCGCAATGCACCACCCGGTCGAAAGAGCAGTGCATTGCGGCTTCGCCTTGACGCACTCTCCGACAACAGCTGTAGGGCGCAGCGAAACCCAACAATTCCCCTGTCTTTCCGAGAGGCATGTGTTGGGTTTCGCTGCGCTCTACCCAACCTACGGCTGTAGATGTAAAAGACTGTATAGGCCCAGCACGCCACAGCAAACGCGCCAGGCCCCTGTATATATTGCCCAAACCGACACTGGTACAATGCGGCCTCCTATTCGTCGATGACCTGAAGTGCAACCCAGCAGCCGCACCCTTTATTTCCGCATCCTGGCGCATTTCCGCCCCTATACCTGGGTGGCGGTGATCACCGTTGTCGCCATGGTCATCTCGTCGTTGACCGACGTCATGCTGATCGGCCAGTTGCGCGTGGTCACCGATACGCTATCGCACGGCGCGCAAGATGCCACCCAGGCACCGATGAAGGCCGCGCCCGCGCTATTCAGTGGCCTTGCCCACCACGTACATGACATCGCTGCGCACCTGGGCCTATTGGGTGGAACGGGAGCGCCCCTGTGGGTCATTCCGGTCGTCATGCTCGCCCTCGCCATTGTCCGCATGGCGTCGAGCTTCGCGGGTGAATACGGCGGCGCATGGCTGGTCGCGCAATTGCAGCACGATCTGCGCGGCAAGCTGTTCACGCGCATCCTGCAATTGCCCACACGCTTCTTCGACCATGCTTCCGTGGGCGCCACGCTGTCGCGCGTGGCCTTCGACGTGGGTCAGGTATCGCAAGCTGGCCTGAGCGTGATCAGCGTTTCCGTGCGCGATTCCGCCTCCGTGATCGGCTACTTCGTCCTGATGCTGACTATCGACTGGCAGATCACCCTGTTCTGTCTAGGCCTAGGGCCCTGCGTGGGGCTCATCATCAACGTAGCCAGCCGGCGCATGCGGCGCCTGAGCCGCGGCAACCAGGAGGCGATGGCCGAGATGACGCGCGTGCTGGACGAAAGCATCGGCGGCCAGCGCGTGGTGAAGATTTTCGGCGGCACGCTGTACGAGCAACGCCGCTTCGACGCCGTGGCCAACCAGGTGCGGCGCTTCGCCATCAAACAATCCGCCACGTCGGCGCTGAATTCCGGCCTGATCATGCTGTTGGTGGGCATGACCATGTCCGCCATCATCTATTTCGCGCTCTTGCGGGCAAACGAGGGCGCCATCACGGGCGGCTCCTTCATCGCCTTCCTGGGTGCCCTGATGGCGCTGCTCACGCCCATCAAGAACCTCACCAAGATCAACGAGCAGCTGCAGCGCGGCCTGGCTGCCGCCGAGTCCGTGTTCGCTCTGATGGACGAGACGCCGGAGGCCGACACGGGCACGAAGAAGGTCGAGCGGGTACGCGGCGAGATTCGCTTCGCTGAAGTACGCTTCCGCTACAACCTCGACGACCCGGAATCGCGC
>JAFAKZ010000391.1 GCA_019234745.1 Burkholderiales bacterium | reverse complement strand
ACCCACTTGCCGGCTTCCAGGTCCTTGTAGTGTTCGAAGAAGTGCTGGATCTGGCGCATCAGGAGTTCCGGCAGGTCGTCCGTCGTCTTGACGTTCTTGTACATCGGGCAGAGCTTTTCCACCGGCACGGCGATCAGCTTGGCGTCGACGCCCGATTCGTCTTCCATCTTCAGCATGCCGAGCGCACGGCAGCGCACCACCACGCCCAGGTTGAGCGGGAAGGGGGTGACGACCAGTACGTCGACCGGATCGCCGTCTTCCGACAGGGTGTTCGGCACATAGCCGTAGTTGGCCGGGTAGAACATGGCCGTGCCCATGAAGCGGTCGACGAACATGGCGCCCGTTTCCTTGTCCAGCTCGTACTTGATGGGCGAGCTGTTGGCGGGGATTTCGATGATGACGTTGAACTCGTCCGGGGCCTTGGCGCCCGGCGTGACGTTATGCAAGCTCATGGGATGCTCTCTGCAGATGGTTGAAATGGCGGGAATCGCAGCGCAGCTCAATGCCGGTACTCGATTCGCCGAAGGCGGATTTTACCATTCCGCACACACATTCCGAAATCATTGATCCGCTACATTGCCAAAGCGTGACGGCTTCACTTAGGATGGGTTTGCCCGCAAACCTGTTGTCTTTAGAAGAGAGGAAGTTAGGGAACCGCTGAAAAGTCCGCTGTCGAGCGTTAGCGAGGCCCCCTCGCGGCGGCGAGGGCGGGGGGAGTGGAGTAAATCAGCAAGGATCGGTTGAATCTCCTCGGTCCGTTAGCGCCCGGGTTTCCCGGGCGGTGCGTTGACGCTTGATTCCCCACTGCTCGCGGCGTTCCCCACGGGCACCCGACCCAGACCACCGAAAGCTAGGAGACTCACACCATGTCGTCATCCGTAGCACTGTACTTTGCCCTTGGTTGCGGCATCATCGCTGTACTGTTCGGTTTAATTTCTCGAAGTTGGATTCTTGCCCAGGACGTTGGCAACGAGCGCATGCAGGAGATCGCTGGCGCCGTGCAGCAGGGTGCCGAGGCCTACCTGGCGCGCCAATACAAGACGATCGGCTTCGTCGGCCTGATCCTGGCCATTCTCATTGGCATCTTCATCAACCCCATTACGGCGGGCGGCTTCGTGGCCGGCGCCATTCTCTCCGGTGCCTGTGGCTTCATCGGCATGAATGTCTCCGTGCGCGCCAATGTGCGTACGGCACAGGCGGCCACCAAGGGCATTCAAGAAGCGCTCGACGTTGCATTCCGCGGCGGCGCCATCACGGGCCTTTTGGTCGTCGGCCTTGGCTTGCTTGGCGTTGGCCTGTTCTATATGTTCCTCATGTCGCGGGCAGGTGCGGGCGCGGAAGTGCACGACACGCTCAAGCCGCTCATGGGCTTCGCTTTCGGCTCCTCGCTCATCTCCATCTTCGCCCGCCTGGGCGGCGGCATCTTCACCAAGGGTGCGGATGTGGGCGCCGACCTCGTCGGCAAAGTGGAAGCGGGCATCCCGGAAGACGACCCGCGCAACCCGGCCGTGATCGCCGACAACGTGGGCGACAACGTGGGCGACTGTGCTGGCATGGCGGCCGATCTGTTCGAAACCTACGCGGTGACGTTGATTGCCACCATGGTGCTGGGCGCCCTGGTAGTGACAGGCGCGGCGGGCACGGCTGCCGTCTACCCGCTGGCGCTGGGTGGCTTCTCCATCATCAGCTCCATCATCGGCTGCTTCTTCGTCAAGGCCACGCCCGGCAGCAAGAACGTGATGCCGGCGCTGTACAAGGGCCTGATCGTCGCCGGCGTCGTGTCGCTGATCGGCTTCTACTTCATCACCACCAACGTGATGCCGGACGACGCCCTGGGCCAGCCCGGTAGCCAGATGCGCCTGTTCGGCGCCTCGGTGATCGGCCTTGTGCTTACCGGCATGCTGGTGTGGATCACGGAGTACTACACGGGCACGCAGTACCACCCCGTGCAGCACATCGCCAAGGCATCCACCACGGGCCACGGCACCAATATCATCGCCGGCATCGGTGTGAGCATGAAGTCCACGGCCTGGCCCGTGCTGTTCGTGTGTATCGCCATCATCGCCGCCTACTGGTTGGGCGGCCTGTATGCGATCGCCGTGGCAGCGACCTCCATGCTGTCCATGGCCGGCATCGTGGTGGCGCTGGATGCCTACGGTCCGATCACGGACAACGCGGGCGGCATCGCCGAAATGGCCGGTCTACCGGACTCCGTGCGCGAGATCACCGACCCGCTCGACGCCGTGGGCAATACGACCAAGGCGGTGACCAAGGGTTATGCCATCGGCTCGGCCGGCCTCGCCTCGCTCGTGCTGTTCGCCGACTACACGCATGCATTGTCGGGCAGCGGCAACGCGGTGAGCTTCGACCTATCGGACTACCGCGTCATCGTCGGCCTGTTTGTGGGCGGCTTGATTCCCTACCTGTTCGCCGCCATGGCGATGGAAGCCGTGGGCCGCTCGGCCGGTGCCGTGGTGGAGGAAGTGCGCCGCCAGTTCCGCGAGATCGCCGGCATCATGGAAGGCACGGCCAAGCCGGAATATGGCCGCGCCGTGGACATGCTGACGTCCGCCGCGATCAAGGAGATGATCGTCCCGTCCTTGCTGCCCGTGGTCGTGCCCATCCTGATTGGCATGCTGCTGGGCCCCGTCGCGCTGGGTGGCCTTCTGATGGGCACCATCGTCACCGGCCTGTTCGTCGCCATCTCCATGTGTACGGGCGGCGGCGCTTGGGACAATGCCAAGAAGTATATCGAGGACAACCACTTCGGCGGCAAGGGCAGCGAGGCGCACAAGGCTGCCGTGACGGGCGATACGGTGGGCGACCCCTACAAGGACACGGCCGGTCCGGCCGTGAACCCGCTGATCAAGATCATCAATATCGTGGCGCTACTGATCGTGCCGCTGCTGCCCATTGCGACGTCTGTGCCGGCACCGGTAGCACCTGTAGCCAAAGTGGCGCCTGCACCCGCACGGGCGCCTGCGACCAAGCCCGCGATGGCGGCAGCGATGCCGGATATCAAGGTTTCCGGCCAGTAAAACGCATATCCCGCAGTTAGCAACGGCAGCAGCAGAGCATGTTGCCTTCGAGCGCCAGCGTAATCGCTGGCGCTTACTCTTGGTCGGTGATTCATGTACGATCGCGCGGCTACGGTATTGTTTTTAACATTCAAAGGCTTATCCCATGAAGCTGCATATGGTTCCAACGCTTGCGCTGCCGATCGCAGTGCTGCTTGCCGCGCCGACGGCACAGGCCTCGGTCCAGGCGAACACGATCGCCATCAATACCGTCACAGCCAACACCGTCACAGCCAACACCGTCACAGCCAACACCATCACAGCCAACACCATCACAGCCAACACCATCACAGCCAACACTGTCACAGCCAACACCATCACGGCCAACACCATCACGGCCAACACCGTCTCGGCCAACGGCCTCGGCGCGAATGGAGTCGCCGCCGTGAGCACGACATTTGAGGTTTTGGAGGTTGCTCTGCCGGACGGTGAGGTCGTCAAGCTGCGTTGATGTTCGACGGTCCAAGACGGCCGGTGCCTGAGTTGGCGGTTTGGCTTGTACGATGGTGTCTTGCCATGGGCAGCGCAATCGCCTGCGCTGCACCCGTTGCCGCCACCGTGCAGGACACCACGGCTGCACCTGTCGTCAAGCCGGGCTTGCGCGC
>JAFAKZ010000347.1 GCA_019234745.1 Burkholderiales bacterium | reverse complement strand
TACGACACCCTGGTCGAATCGCTGGGTGGCAAGCCTACTCCCGCCTGCGGCTTCGGCATGGGCATGGAACGCGTGCTCATGCTGATGCAGGACTACGGCGTCACAGCGACGGACGCGCCGCATGTCTACCTGGTCAACGCCGGTGAGGCAGCGCAGCGCGCGGCACCCTTGCTTGCGGAACGATTGCGCGACGGCGGACTCTCTGTCTCGGTGCACGCAGGCGGCGGCAGCTTCAAGTCGCAGATGAAGAAGGCGGACGGTTCTGGTGCGGCTTTTGCCGTCATCCTGGGTGACGACGAGGTGGCTGCCGGTACGGCGGCCATCAAGCCGCTGCGTGGCCAAGGCGAGCAGCGTACGGTCGCGCAGACGGAACTATTGGCTGCGCTGGCTGAGTAGATTGTGAACGACACGCCGCGCCTCAAGCTGTCGCGAAAGCTGTTCTTCGCCAACGTACTGGGCACCGTCATGGTGGCGGTCGGTGTAGCAAGCTTGGCAGGTGGTACGGCGCAGTTTCTACCCATACTGGGCAACCGTCTGCTCGACGGACTTCTGTTGGTGGCAGGGTTCGCGTTGATGGGCTGGTTCCTGGTGGACCTTTTTAAACGTATTCGCGTAGCCAACGAGGCTTGCGCAAAACAGACGAGAGACGAAGGAAGCGATCCAAATGGCAGCATTTGATTTGCAGGAACAGGAACAGATTGCCGAACTGAAGGCAATGTGGGCCAAGTGGGGCATGTTGATTACGGGCACGATCGTCGCCGTCGTAGTTGGCTACTTGGGCCGCCAATTGTGGACCGGCTACCAAGCCAAGCAAGGCGAGGCAGCCGGTAATCTGTACGCTGCCGTCGACAAGGCGTTCGAAGCGCACGATGCCGTGAAGACGCGCGCTGCAGCCGATGCCATGGTGGCAAGCGCACCTAGCCACGCTGCGACGGCTCGTGCCATGCTGCTGGCCGCACGCGCAGCCGTTGATGCCAAGGATACCGAGCACGCCAAGTCGGCCCTGCAGTGGGTGATCGATCATGCGAAGGAAGACGCGGTGGTCGATACGGCCAAGCTGCGCATGGCAGCCGTACTGACCGACGAGAAGCAGTTCGACGCCGCGCTGAAGCTCGTTGCCGCGTCGAAGTCCGCAGGCTTTGCCGGCTTGTTTGCCGATGCCCGTGGCGACATCCTGCTCGTGAAGGGCGACAACGACGGTGCCAAGAAGGCCTACCAGGAAGCCGCCGCCAAGCTGGACAAGGCCAACCCGGCCTACCAGCTGGTCGAGACCAAGCTGCTCGCCCTGGGAGCCTGATACGTGAAGCGGATATTCGTACTGCCCATCGCCCTCCTACTGGCCGCTTGTGCCGGCACCGACAACGCGCCCAAGCCCACGCCGCTCACGACGTTGGCCAGTAAGGTGCACGTCGACACGAACTGGAAGGCATCGCTCTCGTCGGCCGATATCTACCACTTCGCGCCCGACACCACGGGCGGCGTGATCTATGCGGCCGGCGTCAAGGGCATGGCTGGCTTCGACCCGAAGACGGGGCGCGAAACGATCCGCATCCGCGCGGACAAAGAGCTGAGCGGCGGCATCGGTGCGCAGAATGGTGTGCTGGTGGCCGGCACCATCAAGGGCCTCGTGCTTGCCTACGATACCGACGGCAAGTTGAAGTGGAAGGCCCATGTGTCGAGCGAAGTTATTTCGGCGCCGGCCCTGGGTGAGGGGATTGCCGTCGTACGTTCCGTCGACGGTCGCATCTGGGGCCTGGACTTGGCTGATGGCAAGGTGCGCTGGCAGTATCCGCGTGCACAGCCCTCGCTGATTCTGCGCAACTACGCACCTGTCGCAATTTCGGACGGCGTGGTCTATGCCGGCTTGGCTGGCGGTCGCATCGCCGCGCTGTCGCTGAACGAGGGCCGCGTGCTGTGGGATTCACAGATCGCCCAGGCCAAGGGCGCCTCTGAGCTGGAGCGCGTTACGGACGTCACCTCTACACCCGTGGTGGATCGCGGTGAAGTGTGCGCCGTGGCCTACCAAGGCAAGGTAGCCTGCTTCGCGGTGAATAATGGCTCACAGCTATGGTCGCGGGAGATTTCCAGCTACGCCGGCCTGGCCGTCGACAAGGACAACGTCTACGTCACGGACGACGAGGGCAATGTGCAGGCATTCGAGCGTTCGGGTGGCCGCAGCCTGTGGAAGCAGGCTGGCCTGTATGGCCGTCACGTGAGCACGCCGGCCGTCTACAATGGCAATGTGGTCGTCGGCGACTTCGAAGGCTATGTGCACTTCCTGTCGCCCGTTGACGGGTCCTTCGTCGCCCGTCAGTCGACCGACAAGAGCCCCATCGTGGTTGCCCCGCGCGTGATCGCCGATCAGCTCGTCGTGCAGACCAAGGATGGCGATTTGTACGCCCTTGCGGTGAAGTGACGAGATGATGAAACCAACCATCGCGCTTGTCGGCCGGCCCAACGTTGGCAAGTCCACGCTGTTCAACCGGCTCACCAAGAGCCGGGATGCCTTGGTGGCTGATCAGCCGGGCCTGACGCGCGACCGCCACTACGGCCACGGCAAGGTAGGCAGCAAGCCCTACCTGGTCGTCGATACGGGCGGCTTCGAGCCCATCGCCGACGACGGCATCCTGGTCGAAATGGCGCGCCAGACCATCCAGGCCATCGATGAGGCCGACGCTATCGTCTTTATCGTCGACGCCCGCGTCGGCGTGACGCCGCAGGACAAGATCATCGCCAACCGCCTGCGCCAGCTGGATCGCCCCGTGCGCCTGGCCGTGAACAAGGCGGAGGGCATGTCCGCGTCTGTGGTGGAGGCCGAATTCTACGAGCTGGCTCTGGGCGAGCCCTGGGCCATTTCCGCCAGCCATGGCGAAGGCGTGCGCAGCCTGATCGAAGACGTGCTGGCCGGTTTCGACGTGCCAGCCGAGGAGAAAGAGCCCGACCACCCCAAGTTTGCCGTGATCGGCCGCCCCAATGTGGGTAAGTCGACACTGGTGAACGCCATCCTGGGCGAAGAGCGCGTGATCGCGTTCGACGCACCCGGCACCACGCGCGACTCGATCTACATCGATTTCGAGCGCAACAGCCGCCAGTACACCATCATCGACACGGCCGGCGTGCGCAAACGCGGCAAGGTCAACGAGGCCATCGAAAAGTTCTCCGTCGTGAAGACGATGCAGGCCATCGAAGACGCCAATGTGGCCGTGCTGGTGCTGGATGCGCGCCAGGACGTGGCCGAGCAGGATGCCCATATCGCCGGCTTCGCGCTGGAAGCGGGCCGCGCCTTCGTGGTGGCCGTGAACAAGTGGGAAGGGCTGGATGAATACCGGCGCGACCAGGTGAAGCGCGATATCGCGCGCAAGCTGGGCTTCCTGGACTTTGCCAAGTTCCATTTCATCTCGGCGCTGGAAGGCCGCGGCGTGGGCGACCTGTTCGCCAGCATCGACGCCGCCTACACAGCCGCCATGGTCAAGCTGCCTACGCCGCGCCTGACGCGCGCGCTGCAGCTGGCCGTGGAAAAGCAGGTGCCGCCGCGCGCGGGCCTGGTGCGACCCAAGATGAAATACGCCCACCAGGGCGGTACCAACCCGCCCGTGGTTATCGTGCATGGAACGGCGCTGGAGCACGTGCCGGACAGCTATTGGCGCTACCTGGAACATTCTTTCTTGAAGATGTTCAAATTGCAGGGCACGCCACTTCGTGTACAGTACAAGAAGGGCGGCAATCCGTTTGGGGAGAAGGACTGAGTCGGATTTGCTGCCTTGCAGCAATTGTCGTACAAATCTGAGGTATGGCTTGCCCGATTGCCGGGCCTTGTGCTTAATGCAAAAGCTGCTAAAAGAGACTAGGTAGAACCGGGGAATCTTACGCCGGGACTGGACGAAAATTCGTCGTTTTTTCAATTACATAGTGGAGAACTACAAATGAGTGCAAAAGGGCAAATGCTACAAGACCCGTTCCTGAATATCCTGCGTAAGGAACATGTGCCGGTCTCGATCTACCTCGTCAATGGCATCAAGCTGCAGGGCCAGATCGAGTCGTTCGACCAGTATGTCGTGCTGCTGCGCAATACGGTGACGCAGATGGTGTACAAGCACGCTATCTCCACCGTGGTGCCAGCACGTCCTGTTTCGATTCCGTACGACAAGGACCAGGCCGCGGCACCGGCTGCCGAGTCCTAAGCCACGAATAGTCCTGCCTGGTGCGTTGCAGAGGACGCCCCAGGCAGGCGGAAGCAGTTGGGGCTGCGGGATCACGAACAGTCTGTTCAGCGGCCCCACGGTTGTCCGTCCAAATATATGAAGCCAAGAACAATGCCGGAAGTAGCGCGTGTTTGAACGCCATCAAGGCGGCGACAAGGCCGTCCTGGTCTGTCTCGATTTCGGCGAGCCGGACTATCTCGAAAACATCGAAGAATTCAAGCTCCTGGCAGAAGGCAACGGCTATGAGGTGCTAGCCGTCATCCAAGGCAAGCGCCAGAAGCCCGACGCCCGGCTGTTCGCCGGTAGCGGCAAGGTCGAAGAGATCGCCGCCGCCGTACGCGCGGGCGACGTGCAGACCGTCCTATTCAACCATGCCTTGTCCGGCGCACAGGAACGCAATCTTGAACGGGAGTTGCAATGCCGTGTGTCTGACCGCGTTCGCCTGATCTTGGCCATCTTCGGCCAGCGGGCGCGTTCGAACGAGGGCAAGCTGCAGGTTGAGTTGGCGCAGTTGCAATACCACGCTACGCGCCTCGTGCGCGGCTGGACTCACCTTGAGCGCCAGCGCGGCGGTATCGGCGCCCGCGGAGGCCCCGGTGAGACGCAGCTGGAAATGGACAAGCGCATGCTCACGGAGCGGGTCAAGCGGCTGAAGGACAAGCTAGCCGACCTGCAGAAGCAGCGCGATACGCAGCGCCGTGCGCGGGAACGCAGCCGGCAGTTCTCCGTATCGCTCGTGGGCTATACGAACGCGGGCAAGTCCACGCTGTTCAACGCGCTGACGCATGCCAATGCCTATGCGGCCAACCAGCTTTTCGCCACGCTCGATACCACGAGCCGCAAGCTGTTCCTCGATACGGAACACTCGCTCGTGCTGTCCGATACGGTGGGTTTCATCCGCGATTTGCCGCACGGCCTGGTAGCGGCCTTTCGCGCCACGCTGGAGGAAACGGTGCGCGCCGACCTGCTGCTGCACGTGGTGGACAGCGCCAGCGATACGCGCGATGCGCAGATCGACGCGGTCAACGTGGTCTTGAAAGAAATCGACGCCGACAATATCTCCCAGATCATCGTGTGGAACAAAATCGACCTGAAGGAAGGCGAGCCGGCGGTCGAGCGTGACGAATATGGTAGGATTCGCGCCGTCCGTATCAGCGCGAAGACGGGTTTGGGCGTGGATATGCTGCGCCACGCACTGGTAGAAGAAATGGATAGGCGAATGCACGTCCGGCAGCACGCCCAGGACGGCGGAAGCCATTGACCAATATGCCGCCGGCGAGTGCCAGGCGGCCGAACGACAACGGAAGCTCAGCCCATGTCGCAAGACCCCAATTGGGGGCGTCGCCGCAACGACGGCCCACCGGATCTCGATGAAATCATTCGTCGCATGATCGGCAAGCTGAAGCAATTCTTCGGTGGCAAGCCGAGCGGCCCGGTCGAGCCCAGCCAGAACGGCCCGGATGGCCGCGTGCTGGGGGGCGGCGTGGTGATCGTCGGTTTCCTGCTCGCCTTGCTCTGGTTGGGCTCCGGTTTCTATATCGTGCAGCCCAGCGAACAGGCCGTGGTGTTGCGCTTCGGTCGCTATGTGGAGACGAGCGAACCGGGCCCACATTGGCGTGCGCCTTGGCCTATCGGGCAGGCTGACATCGTCAAGGTGTCGGACAACCGCTCCGTTGAGATCGGCTATTCGGGCGATTCCAAGAATCACGTGCAGGAAGAGTCGCTGATGTTGACGCAGGACCAGAACATCGTCGACATGCAGCTGGAAATCCAGTACGACGTCAAGAGCGCACGTGACTTCGTTTTCAACAACACCACGCAGAGCGACGACGGCAAGAGCATCGTGAAGCAGGCCACCGAAGCGGCGATACGCGAGGTCGTAGGCCGCAACACGGTCACGTTCGTGCTGAACGAGGGGCGCGCCCAAGTCGCGGCCGATGCCACGCGGCTGATCCAATCCCTGCTCGACAATTACGGCACGGGTATTCATATTGCACGCGTCAACATCAAGGGCGTGCAGCCGCCGGAGCAGGTGCTGGACGCCTTTGCAGATGCCGTAAAGGCCGGGCAGGACAAAGCCAAGCAGATCAACGAAGGTGAGGCCTATGCAAACGACGTCGTGCCCAAGGCCAGGGGTACGGCAGAGGCTTTGCTGGCGCAGGCACAGGGCTACAAGCAGGCCGTGATCAAGCGGGCAGAAGGCGATGCGGATCGCTTCCGCCAGGTCGTGGCCGAGTACAGCAAGGCCCCCCAGGTAACGCGCGACCGGATGTATCTCGATACCATGCAGCAGATGTTCGGCAATACGACCAAGGTGCTGATCGACCAGAAGGCGGGCAACAGCCTGCTCTATCTGCCGTTCGACAAGTTGATGCAAGCGAACTCTGGGCCTTCCGGTACGCCCGTTGCAGCCGCGTCCGCAGCGCCGTCGGCTGACAGCTCTGTTGCGGCTGGCGACAATGGCGGCAACACCCGCAATGGTCGGCTGGATTTCTCCAACCGCGGCGAAAGGGAAGGGCGCTAGGATGGGCAAGATCATAACGACTGTTCTCCTGATTGCCTTTGGCCTCCTGGTGCTGGGCTTGAGCGCGTTCAGCGTGGACCAGCGCGAAACGGCCATCGTGTTCGAATTGGGCAAGGTGGTGCAGATCGTCAAGGAGCCGGGCCTGCACTTCAAGGTGCCGTTCATCCAGTCGATCAAGACCTTCGATAACCGCGTGCAGACCATGGATGCCGTCTCGCCGGAGCTGTTCAATACGATCGAAAAGAAGAACGTATTGGTCGACAACTACGTCAAGTGGCGCATCGACAATGTGGAGCAGTTCTACAAGAGCGTGGGCGGCGACAAGCGTATCGCCGAGGCGCGCCTGCACAACACGGTGAACGACGTGCTGCGCCAGGAGTTCGGCAAGCGCACGGTGCAGGAGGTTATCTCCGGCAAGCGCGACGAAGTCATGGACAACGTTCGCACGGTGGCCGATGCGGACGCGCGCGCCATCGGCGTGCATGTGATCGACGTACGCCTGCGCCGTGTCGACTTTCCGGACGATATCAGCAACGCCGTGTATGAGCGTATGAAGTCCGAGCGCAAGACGGTGGCTAACCAGCTGCGTGCCGAAGGTTCCGCTGCAGCCCAGAAGATTCGTGCCGACGCCGAGCAGCAGAAGGAAGTGATCCTGGCCGACGCCTACAGCAAGGCGCAGCAGCTGCAGGGCGAGGGCGACGCGAAGGCCTCGTCCATCTATGCCGCGGCCTACGGCGCGAACCCGGAGTTCTATGCCTTCTACAAGAGCATGGAAGCGTACAAGCAGTCCTTCCGCTCGAAGTCGGACTTCTTGGTGGTCGACCCCAGTTCGGCCTTCTTCAAATACATGAAAGATCCAAAAGCCAGCAGCAAGTAATGGCAAAGCTGTGGGATAATATCGGCCTTGCCCTGGCCCTCGTGCTGATCGCCGAGGGCCTCTTGCCGTTTACGGCCCCAAGGCTCTGGCGCCAGGTATTCATGAAGCTGTCGCGGATGCGCGATGGCCAGGTTCGCTTCATGGGCCTGATGTTGCTGTTGCTGGGATTGGTGCTGCTGCTGTTGATCGGCTGACCACAGCGGCGATGCAGGATAGCCGCCATGCCCAGCGCCCTGCCGGCCGCGTAAACTGGACAGCCGAATTGATTTGAACCACCGAAACCATCATGCGTAACTGGATACTGCCCGAAAACATCGCCGATCTGCTGCCGCCGGAGGCTCGCCGCGTCGAGTCGCTGCGCCGCGACGCGCTCGACCTGATCGCGACCTTCGGCTACGAACTGGTGCAGCCGCCGCTGATCGAGTATGTGGATTCGCTGCTGACGCGCCAGGATGCCGCGTTGGACCTGAAGACCTTCAAGCTCACCGACCAGCTCAGCGGCCGGCAGCTCGGCCTGCGCGCCGATATCACGCCGCAAGTGGCGCGTATCGACGCCCATCTGCTCAACCGCCAGGGTGTGGCGCGCCTGTGCTATGCCGGTGCTGTCGTGCACACCCTGCCAGACGGCATCATGGCGGCACGCGAACCGTTGCAGTTGGGCGCGGAAATCTACGGTCATGCCGGTGTTGAAGCCGATGTGGAAATCGTCGAGCTGATGCGCGAGTGTTTGAACCTGGCCGGCGTCGGCCGCGTGCATCTGGACATTGGCCATATCGGCTTGTTCCTGTCGCTGGCCGATGCCGTCGGCCTCGTCGGTGAGCAGCGTGAAGCAGTCTTCCGCGCCATCCAGCAGAAGGACCTACCCACGCTCAAGGGGCTGTTGGCTGGCACGGCCGATGTCTATGCCGATGCACTGTGTGCGCTACCCACGCTGTATGGCGACGCCAGTGTATTGGCGCAGGCGGAAGACCTGCTGCCGCATTTGCCGCAGATATGGACGGCGCTGGAACAGCTGCGCAACCTCGCCAGCGCACTCGCCGCGCGCGGCATCGAGGCGCACTTCGACCTGGCCGAGTTGCGTTCCGGCTATTACCACACCGGATTGGTATTTGCCGCCTATGCTGAAGGCTGGGCCAATGCCGTTGCCCGCGGTGGCCGCTACGACCACGTGGGTGCCCAGTTCGGCCGTCCGCGCCATGCCACGGGTTTCAGCCTGGATCTCAAGGAGCTGGCCTGGCGCCTGCCCATGGCACCCGCACGCCGTGCCGTGCTGGCGCCCTCGCAGGCCGACGCCACGCTGGCTGACGCCATCCGCGCCTTGCGTGCGCAGGGCGAAACGGTGGTGGTGAAGCTGGGCGACACCATCGACGTGGCTGAGCTGCATGCAGACCGCGAGTTGGTGCTCAAGGACGGCACCTGGCAGGTCGTGCCGCTGGCGTGATACCGGGCTTTGTGCCCAAAGATTTGATTTGAAGGCGGGGCAAGTCCCGGCCGGTACTTTAAGGAAATGGAAATGAAGCACAACGTAGTCGTGATCGGTACCCAGTGGGGTGACGAAGGCAAAGGCAAGATCGTGGACTGGCTCACGGATCATGCCGATGGCGTGGTGCGCTTCCAGGGTGGCCACAACGCCGGCCATACGCTGGTCATCGGCGGTAAGAAGACGGTGCTGCGCCTGATTCCGTCCGGCATCCTGCGCGAAGGCGTAGCCTGCTATATCGGCAACGGCGTGGTCATCTCGCCCCAGGCGCTGCTGCAGGAAATCGACGAGCTGCAAGCCGGCGGCGTCGACGTGGCTGGCCGCCTGAAGATTTCCGAAGCCTGCCCGCTGATCCTGCCTTACCACGTCGCCATGGACCAGGCGCGCGAAGCAGCCAAGGGTGCCGGCAAGATCGGTACGACCGGCCGTGGCATCGGCCCGGCCTACGAAGACAAGGTTGCCCGCCGCGCCATCCGCGTGCAGGACCTGTTCTTCCGCGACCGCTTCTCGGCCAAGCTGGGCGAGAACCTCGACTACTACAACTTCATGCTGAAGAACTACTACCAGGCTGAAACGGTAGATTTCCAGAAGACCTTGGATGAAACCTTCAAGCTCGCCGAGCGCATCAAACCCATGGTGGCCGACGTGTCGCGCCTGCTGAACGACAACCAGGCAGCCGGCCAGCGCTTCCTGTTCGAAGGCGCCCAAGGCACGTTGCTTGACGTCGACCACGGCACTTACCCGTTCGTGACCTCCAGCAACTGCGTGGCGGGCGCCGCCGCCCCGGGCGCCGGCGTGGCACCGCATATGCTGCACTACGTGCTGGGCATCACCAAGGCCTACACCACGCGCGTGGGCTCGGGGCCGTTCCCGACGGAACTGTTCGACGACGTGGGCGCAGGCCTCGCGAAGCGCGGCAACGAATTCGGCTCCGTCACGGGCCGGCCGCGCCGCACCGGCTGGTTCGATGCCGCCGCGCTCAAGCGCTCCATCCAGATCAACGGTGTGTCTGGTCTGTGCGTGACCAAGATGGACGTGATGGACGGCATGGAGAACATCCAGCTGTGCGTGGGCTACGAAGTGCAGGGCGAACGCCGCGACATCCTGCCCGTGGGCGCCGACGAGTTGTCCGCCTGCAAGCCGATCTACGAAGAAATGCCCGGTTGGCAGGAAAGCACCTTTGGCATCAAGCGCTACGAAGACCTGCCGCTCGACGCGCGCAACTACCTCAAGCGCATCGAGCAGGTGACGGGCGCGCCGATCGACATCATCTCGACCGGCCCGGATCGCGAAGAAACCATCGTGATGCGTCATCCGTTCGAACACTAAGCATTGATGTTCGACAGACAGCCCGGCCTAGCCGGGCTGTTTTGTTTGTGGCCTCCGGGTTGTCGCAATGGTGGCACGCCCGGTATAGTCGAACTCCACTACGCAGCCCGCTTACAGCAGACATCGCATGACAATCCTCTCCGTCAACGTCAACAAGATCGCCGTCATCCGTAACTCACGCGGTGGCGCACTGCCCAGTGTCGTGCAGGCGGCCACCACCTGTCTCGCAGCCGGTTGCGGCGGCATTACCGTGCATCCGCGTCCCGATGCGCGACATATCCGCGCCGCAGACGTATACGATCTGGCGGCGCTGCTGGCCGGCAAGCATGTGGAATTCAATATCGAAGGCAACCCGTTCGCACCGGCACGCGAGGGTTATCCGGGCTTCGTCGCACTGTGCGCAGCCGTGCGCCCAGCGCAGGCCACGCTGGTGCCCGATAGCGACGGTCAGATTACGTCCGACCACGGTTTCGACCTGGGGCGCGACGGCGAGCGTATCAAGCCGCTGATCCGCGAGCTGAAGGCGCTGGGCTGCCGCGTCAGCCTGTTCATGGATGCCGACTCGCCCGATATCGAGCGTGTGGCCGAAGTGGGGGCCGACCGCATCGAAATC
>JAFAKZ010000300.1 GCA_019234745.1 Burkholderiales bacterium | reverse complement strand
ACGCGCAGCTTGGGCGCCAGGTAACGGTTGGGCTGGTACAGCACCCAGGCCATGCCGCCGTAGGAGGCGACGAACTCCCATTCCGGCAGCACGGGGATGACGCGCCCAGCACGCAGCGCCTCGCGCGCAGTGAAATAGGGCAGGCAGCCTATGCCCAGGTCGTTCAGCACCCCTTCCAGGCGGATCTCCGTGTGGTTGGCGATATAGCGGCCGCGCACGGTCACGGTGGCCGTTTCGCCGCGGCGGCGGAAGCGCCAGCGGTTGTCCGTGGAATTCTCACCCAGGTAGAGGCAGGCATGGTGCGCCAGGTCGCGCGGGTGCGCGGGCGTGCCATGTGCGTCCAGATAGGCTTGGGTGGCGCACAGCACGTGGTGCACGCGCATCAGCGGGCGGCCCGCCAGGCCCTCGGCCGGGTGTTCCGTAATGCGGATGGCCAGGTCCACGATCTCGTCAATCAGATCGACATAGCGGTCCGTCACAATCAGCTGCACGTCGATGTTCGGGTACTGCTTGAGGAAGGCCGCCATATGGGGGTGCACGACGATACGGCCGAAAGCCTTGGGTACGCTCACACGTATCAGCCCGGCCGGTGCTTCCATAAACTGGCCCGTCACCTCCATCACGGCGCGTGCAGCGCGTACCATCTCCTGGCTGTGCTTGAGCACTTCGGCGCCGGCCTCCGAGAGGCGCAACTTGCGCGTCGTGCGCTCCAACAGGCGCGCGGACAGCGCGTCTTCCAGGCGTGCGATCTGCCGGCTCACGGCCGAGGGCGTGGTGCCGAGCTGGCGGGCGGCGGCGGAGAAGCTGCCCGACTCGACCACGCGGACGAAGGTGGCCATCTCGTTCATCAGGCCCAGGTACTTTTGATTTGTGCTCATGGCGCAAAAGTATTGTGTCGTTTGAGGTGATTATCGCAGAGATGCCGAGCGCCGATAATCTTGTTCGCGGTCTAGGCAGCCTCTGACTAAGTACCCAAGAGACCGCAGAAAAAATAGAGCAGGAGGAAAACGATGCTCCCCTTGCGAGTCATCCGCAGCCTGGACGATCTGCGTCTGGTTGCGAATCATTGCAAGCAGGTACTGACCTTGTTCAGCGGCGGACTGGACAGCACCTATGTGCTGAAATGTCTGGCCGACCACACCTGCCAGGTCACCGCGCTGACGGTTGACCTGGGGGATGGCGTCAATCGCGCCGATCTTGCCCAGATTGCCAGCCGCTTCGGTGCCAATCTGCTGGTGATCGACGGGCGCCAGGCCTTCGCGCAGGATGCCGTCTTGCCGGCCATCCGCGCCAATGCCCGCTATATGGGCATCTATCCCATCAGTTCTTCGCTGTCGCGGCCCATCATTGCGCGCTACGCCATCGAGATTGCGCGCCAGCTCGGCTGCGACGCCATCATCCATACGGCCAACCAGTCGCAGAACAGCCTGCGTAGGCTCAACGGTGCCATCTGGCAGCTGGGCTATGGTGGATTCTTCGGCAGCCCTTACGAATACTCCGCTATCTCGCGCGAAGAGAAGATAGCGGAACTGAGCCGGATCGGCCTGGGTCGCTTCCAGGCGCGCGGCATCAGCGGTGACGCCAACCTGTGGTGCCGCGAATTCGAGTCTGGCTCGCTCGACAACCCGGAAGCGTTCTGGGTCCCCGAATCCCTGTTCGAATGGACGGCTCCGCGCGACCGTCGTGGCGTGAGCCCGGATCTGTCCATTACTTTTTCAGGGGGCGTACCGGTGTCGATCGATGGCGTACACCTGTCGCCTGTGGATCTGATCGCCCGTCTCAACGCCTTGGCGGGCGCCTACGGCATTGGGCGCTACAGCGGGCTAGAACACCTGGAGGGCGGCGAGAAGGTACTGGAGGTGCGCGAGGCGCCTGCTGCCGCCATCCTGATGGACGCCTACCGCCATCTGGAAACAGCGACGCTCGACGCTGAGCTGCTGCGCGAAAAGCTGGGCATGGAGCAGCTGTGGGTGCGCGAGGCCATCGAAGGACGCTGGTTCGGCCGCATGCGCGCGGCAGCCGATTGCTTTATCGCCGAGACGGCGCGCCATGTGGGCGGGACCATCAGCTACAAGTTGCGCGATGGTGCGGCCGACGTTTGCGCCATCCGCGCCGATCAGCCGCGCTACCTGACTGACCGCGATAGCTGGGAGAAGCAGGTGGCTCAGGCTCGCGGCAGTCGCCAATTGCAGATCGTGGCGGGCGCCGACCTCCCCAGCGCGCAGTCCGCCCGCGGTAAGGAAGGCATCTATGGAAACGCTTAGCCCCGAGCGCGTTGGCCTGTCGGCCACCGTAGGCCTCCGCATTGCGCACGAGCTGCAGGCCAACCGCTACTGCTATGTGCCGGGCGCGGCACTGCAACAAGCAAGTGGCATCAGCGACAGCCTGGTGCGGGCCTTTGCCGGCTACTGGGATAGGCTGGCGCAAGACCGCCATATGCAGGACGGCGGCGCCTATCGCTTCCGGCGCTACGGCCAGTTCGAGTTGCATCACCCGGAAGGGCCGTTGCACGTGTTGCCGCACGCGCCCTACGAGCAGCCGCTCTATATCAACCACCTCAACGGTGGCGTGCCGCGCCATTTCGAGCCACTGGAGCCGGGCTTCGTCGGTCTACCCTTGTTCGAAGGGCTGCTGCGCTCGCTCGGCCAGGTGTTCGACATCACGCAGTCGCGTGGCGGCCCTTGGAATATCCGCGTCCACCCCTACCGCATCTACGCCGAGCACGACGCGCCGGGCAAGCCCACGCCGGAGGGCTTGCACCGTGACGGCGTTGACTTCATCGTCACACTGTTCATACGGCGCCAAAACGTATTCGGCGGCCGCAGCGAGGTGACGGACACGACCGGCGAGCTGATGTTCGCGCACACGCTCGATACGCCCCTGGACCTCTTGGTGGCGGACGACGCGGCCACCCTGCACCAGGTGACGCCGATCGAGCGGGTGATCGCCAACCAGATTGCCTACCGCGACGTGCTGGTGATCGCTTACACGCGGATCTGACCCCTCTATCCCCCCGTTTTGCAATGTCGCCCGGCGACAGGGCAGGGGACTTTGCAAGCGGACGAAACGCCATGACCGAGATGAAGCCACGCACCGCCACCCCGCCGCTGTGGATCGCCGACCTGATGCTGCTGCTGGTGGCCGTGGTGTGGGGGACGAGCTACGGCGTGGCCAAGCAGGCGCTGGCCTATTACCCCGTGCTGGGTTTTCTCGCCGTGCGCTTCTGCCTTACGCTGCTGATCCTGGCGCCGACACTACGCAATGTGCTGAAGCCGGAAGGGCTTGCCGCACTGCGTGCAGGCCTGCCCTTGGGCGGCATCCTGCTCGCCATCTTCCTGTGCGAGACCTATGGCGTGGCGCACACGCGGGCTGCCAATGCCGCCTTTCTGATCAGCCTGTGCGTGGTGTTTACACCCTTTGCCGAATGGGCCGTGCTGCGCCAGCGGCCCGACACCTCGGCCTTCGCGCTGACCTTCGTATCGCTGCTTGGCGCCTACCTGCTCACTTCCGGCCTGCGTGGCGACGTCACGCTGGGCGATGGCCTGATGCTGCTGGCGGCTGTCCTGCGCGCGCTCATGGTCTGCTTCACCAAGCGCCTCACGCACGGCAAGGCCATTCCCGCACTGACGCTCACCGCCATTCAGTCGGGCGTCGTGGGCATTGGCAGCCTGGTCTTGGCATTGATCGTGGGCGGTGACGCGCTACAGCACCTGTCCAACCAACCCGCGTTCTGGCTCGGCACGGTCTATATGGTGCTGTTCTGCACCATCTTCGCCTTCTTCGCGCAGAACTATGCGGTCAGCCGCAGCAGCCCCACGCGCGTGTCGCTACTGATGGGCTCGGAGCCCGTTTTCGGCGCCCTGTTTGCCTCGCTCTGGCTGGGCGAACACCTGGGCGTGCTGGCCTGGGTGGGGGGCGCGCTGATCGTTGCAGCCTCGCTTTGGGCGACGCTGCCGCGACCGCAGCCGCGGCCCGTACCCGAGAAAGCTTACGCCTAGCGCCAGCGGCGTAGGCCGGCAACTACTTCGCTTCCAAGTTCCAAATCCCATCCCAGCCATCGGCCGGCGCTTGCACGGCGAAGCGGTCAAGCCGTGCGATGAACACCTTGGCAGGGCCATCTTCCGGTTCCAGCTGCAGGCAGGCTTCGAACTCGCCGCGCGCCGCATCCCATTCGCGTCGTCGATAGGCGGCTAGGCCGCGCTCGAAGGTGGTGCGCAGCGCCAGGCGCGTTTCGCTTACCTGGCCGGCGAGGCCCAGCAGTTCATAGATTTGCACCGGTTCGGACTTGCCCATCACGCGTACGCGGTCGAGCATGCGCACTTCCAAGGCGTCCTGTGCCAGCGCGTACGTTGCATCGCTGATGATGAGTCGCGTGCCGTAGTATTTGTTGGCCGCCTCCAGCCGCGCGGCGAGGTTTACCGTATCGCCGATCACCGTATAGTTCTTCGTGTTGCTGGAGCCGATGGTGCCCACCGTCACGTCGCCCGTGCAGATGCCCATGCGCATATTGAAGTGCGGCAGACCGCGGCGCAGGCCCGTGATGTCGGGCAGCGTCTGGCGGAAGGCGTCGAGCCGCTCGACCTGCTCGAGCGCCGCCTTGCAGGCCAGCACGGCGTGGTCGCGCTCGGTCGTGAAGGGGGGACCCCAGAAGGCCATGATGGCATCGCCGATATACTTGTCGATGATGCCGCGCTGTTCTGCGATCGGTTCCGACATCGTCGTGAAATAGTGGTTGAGCAGGCGCACCACGTTTTCCGGCGTGATCTGCTCGCATAGGCTGGTAAAGCCCTCGATATCGGAGAAGAACACCGTCATGACGCGCTTTTCGCCCTGCTGCGCCAGCGAGCTGCTATCCAGCACGGTGGCGACGATGCGGGGGTCGACGTATTTGCCGAAGGTTTCCTTGATCGACTCCTTTTCCTTCAGGCCCGCCACCATATAGTTGAAGGAATGCGCCAGCAGCGCGATTTCGTCGGCCGACTTCACGTGCACGCGGATATTCAGGTCGCCGCTCTCGATGGCCTGGGCGCCGCTCAACAGCTCGCGCACCGGCCGCACCAAGTTGCGCGTCAGCGCGCTGGCCAACAGGAAACCTAGTAGCGCGGCGCCAGCCGTAATGCCCCAATTCAGCCAGAAGGCGTTCTGCTCCAGCTGGTCGGCCTCGGCCGCCGCGCCTTGCGTGTACTCATGCAGGGCATGCGAAATGTCGGCGGCCTGCAGCCCCACCAGGCGGCGGTTGGCGTCGAGCTGGGCCTTCAGCACACTGACTGACTTCGCCTCGCCTCGCTGCACAGCGCCCAGGTAGGTCGACGTCACTTCCAGCAGATTGGCCCTGGCCTGGGGCAGGGCGGCCAGCTGCGTCTGCAGTCGCGTGAACTTGCGTACCAGGTCGATATCGTTCGCCACATTGGGCGCTGCGAGGGCCTGGTCTACCAGGCGCTGCGACACGGCCAGGCGCATGTCGGCACAGTGACCCTGCACGGCGTACATGGCGATATAGGACTCCGCCTCGTCCGTGAATCGCTCGCGCAAAGCCTTACTGGCTGCGGCCACTTCTGCGCGGTCGCAGGATTTCAGCTTGGCTGCCGCGGCGTCGCCCGCCTGCTGCGCGGGCGTGAGGTCGTGCGTGGGATCGAGGGCGACGATGCGCTCGAACAGCAGCATCTGTACCAGGTTGTCGTAGCGCACGTCGCTCACCGCCTGGTCGAGCGGGATGTCGTAGTGCGACAGCAGAGCCAGTTCGCGGCTTAGGCGCTTGAGGTTGGCGCTGGAGCTGTAGGTGACGAAGCCCATAAGCAGCAAGAGCACCACGGTGATGCCCGTGACCTTGGCCCAGATGGGGTGGCGCACCGGGTGGCGGGCAGAGGGGGCGGCAACGGAGGTCATTGACGTTCGAAATTGGGCGCGTGCGGAGGTTCCCTGCATCTTACTTGTGAAACCCCTGGTATCGGCATGGGACTGCCGCTACCTGTTGCGGCGATGTCGATGGGCGTATCGATCTATGCGCGAACGCGGGTTTTCCCATATGCGCATCTGCTATCCTTCCCAGCCTAATTCCGGCTCCCGCGTCCGCCACCCCTAAGAACACTGATATGCAGCCCCTATTCGCCTACTTGTCCCAGCGCCGAGCGGTGCTTTGCCTGTTCTTGGTCTCGCTTGTCCTGCATTTCATCCGCCTGGGCCAGCCGGGCGAAGTCGTGTTCGACGAGGTGCTGGTCGGTCACTTCTCCGCCCAGTATTTCAGCGGTCACTATTACTTCGATATCCACCCGCCGCTGACGAAGCTGATCTATGCCCTGATGGCCTGGCTGGGCGGCATGGACCCGAGCTTTACCTTCGCTGCGAACGGCATAGCGTATCCGGGTAATTTCTACCTGTGGATGCGCGGGCTGCCCGCGCTGGCCGGTTCCGTGCTGCCCGTGCTGGTGTACGCCCTGTCGCGCGAGATGGGCGTGCAGCGCCTATGGGCACTGGTGGCCGGCTGGTTGGTGCTGTTTGATAGCGCGCTCATGGTGGAGTCTCGCTTTATCCTCAACGACATCCTGCTGCTCACCTATGGCGTGACGGGTTGGTGGGCCTTCGCCATATGGCGCCGCACGCATAAATGGCCTTGGCTGCTGGCCGCCGGCCTCGGTTTCGGCATGGCCCTGTCGGTGAAGTGGACCGGCCTGGGCTTTATCGCACCAGCGGGCGTGGTCTGGTTGTACGACTTCTCGCGCAAGCCGAACGCACGCAGCCTGGGCGCCGCGCTGGTCCTGATCGCGGTGCCACTCGCCATCCAGCTCACCGGCTTCGTTGTTCACCTGTCGTTGCTACCCCAATCCGGCACCGGCGAAGCCTTCATGACCCCGGCCTTCCAGAAGCGCCTGATCGGCAATCAACACCAAGATGACCCGATGGTGGATGCGCTGTCGCTGCCGGGCGCAATCCTGGAGGTCAATCACGCCATGGCGCAGTATGCCGGGCAGATGGCCACCCACCCCTACGGCAGCAAGTGGTACACCTGGCCCCTAGGCTGGCGCGGCATCTATGTGTGGAACGACGACAAGGCCACGGACGGCCGCGTCGCGCGCATCTATCTGTTCCCCAATGTGGTGACTTGGTGGTTGGCAGCCTTCGGCATCGTCTACCTGCTGATCAACCTGCTGCCGCGCGTGGTGGCGGCGCTCACGGGGCGCCAGCACCAGCATATCGACCGCGTGGAGCTGGTACTGGCCATGGCTTACCTGGCCAACCTGCTGCCTTTCGTGCCCATCGACCGCGTCATGTTCTTGTACCACTA
>JAFAKZ010000237.1 GCA_019234745.1 Burkholderiales bacterium | reverse complement strand
ACCTCGCCGCGGCCGTTGCGCAGCTCGACGAGGATCTTGACGACGTCGAGGATGTCCTCGTTGCTCAGCGTCATCGCGCCTTCGGGCGTGTCACGGCCGACGCGCGCGTTGAACTTCATGCGGCCGACACGCGACAGGTCGTAGGTGTCTTCGCTGTAGAACAGGCGGTTGAACAGGGCCTCGACGGCGTCTTCCGTCGGCGGCTCGCCGGGGCGCATCATGCGGTAGATGGCAACGCGAGCGGCGAACTGGTCGGCCGTTTCGTCAGAGGCCAGCGTCTGGCTGATGTAGGCGCCTTCGTCCAGCTCGTTCGTGAACAGGCACTGGATGTCCTTGATGCCGGCCGAGCGCAGCTTCTTCAGCAGCGCGTCGGTCAGCTCGTCATTGGCCTTGGCGATGATCTCGCCCGTGTCGCCGTCGACCATGTTCTTGGCCAGCACGCGACCGAGCAGGAAGTCTTCCGGCACGGTGATGTATTGCGTGCCGCTCTGCTCGAGCTGACGGACATGGCGAGCGGTGATGCGCTTGTCCTTCTCGACAATGACGGCACCGCTCTTGTCGGTGATGTCAAAGCGCGCGACCTCGCCCTTCAGGCGGTCGGCCACGAACTCCATCTGCGCGCCCGAGTCCATCAGGCGGAAATTGTCGAAGACGAAGAAGTGCGCCAGGATCTGCTCGGGGTTCAGGCCGATGGCCTTGAGCAGGATCGTGACCGGCATCTTGCGACGGCGGTCAACGCGGAAGTACAGGATGTCCTTCGGGTCGAACTCGAAGTCGAGCCACGAGCCGCGGTAGGGAATGATGCGGGCGCTGAACAGCAGCTTGCCGGACGAGTGCGTCTTGCCCTTGTCGTGTTCGAAGAACACGCCGGGCGAACGGTGCAGCTGCGAGACGATGACGCGTTCGGTGCCGTTGACGATGAACGAGCCGTAGTCGGTCATCAGGGGCACTTCGCCCATGTAGACCTCTTGCTCCTTGATCTCCTTGACGGTCTTCGCCTGGGGCGATTCGCGGTCATAGATGATCATCTGCAGGCGGGCGCGCACGGCGGCCGCATAGGTCAGCCCGCGTTGCTGGCACTCGCGCGTGTCGAACGGGGGCTTGGCGATGTTGAATTCGAGGAACTTCATCTCCACGAACCCGTTGTGCGACACGATCGGGAAAGCAGAGAGGAAGGCTGCCTGCAAACCCTCGGGCTTGCGCTTGGCAGGATGAACGTCCTTTTGGAGGAAGGCGACGTACGATTCCTTCTGCATCGTCAGCAGGTAAGGAACATTGAGCACGCTCGCACGCTTGCCGAAGCTCTTGCGGATCCGCTTGCGCTCGGTGTAGCTGTAGGGGGATGTTTGCGCCATAAACACTCCGTGTCGAGAGCCCGCCCCTGGCCGTGGAGCGAGCTTCGTCGGCGACTGGCTATTCGGTCCTTGCAACCGAAGCTTGGTGGTTGGCCACTACCAACCGCTGGCGGACAACCTCGGCATTGCACCGAAGTCCGACCAAACCGGTTCTCTGCAGTCGGATCAGAGAACACTTGAAAGAACCGCACATCATACAGCCGATGGCGGCGCTTTCAGGTGTTTTCAACCGTACAAACCCTAGACGACTGAAGGGGCGACCCTTTCGGATCCCCCCTTCAGCGTGCGGCGCCAGGGCCGAAGCCCCGGTCCGGCGAGCCCAATTACTTGAGTTCGACCTTGGCGCCGGCTTCTTCGAGCTTCTTCTTGGCAGCTTCGGCGTCGGCCTTGGCAATGCCTTCCTTGACGGGCTTCGGAGCGCCGTCGACCAGGTCCTTGGCTTCCTTGAGGCCCAGGCCGGTGATTTCGCGAACGGCCTTGATGACCGAAACCTTGTTCGCGCCAGCTTCAGCCAGCACGACCGTGAATTCGGTCTTCTCTTCAGCGGCGGCAGCGCCACCGGCGGCGGCGCCACCAGCAGCCGGAGCAGCCATCGAAGCGGCGGAAACGCCGAACTTCTCTTCAATTGCCTTGACCAGGTCGTTCAGTTCCAGAACGGTCATGCTGTCCAGAGCGGTCAGGAAAGCGTCTTTGTCGAATGCCATGATTGATTCCTAAAAACAGATAAGTTGCTTGATGGGGGTGCTTAGGCCGCAGCCGGGGCTTCGGCTTCTGCGCCGGCGCCACGTTGCTGAGCCAGTGCAGCCAGCACGGCCGCGGTGCGTTGCACCGGCGACTTGAGCAGGCCGGCGATTTGCGACAGCAGGACTTCCTTGCTCGGGACAGCCGCCAGCGCCTTCACGCCGTTGACGTCCAGAGCCTTGCCGCCGTAGGCACCACCCTTGATG
>JAFAKZ010000196.1 GCA_019234745.1 Burkholderiales bacterium | reverse complement strand
GGTACGCTGCCTGATCCTGGAATCACATCACCTTGCTTCCATTGACAGTTCTGGCCTAAGCGCAATTGAGGCGCTCAGGCGCGACCTGGAACGCCGGGGCGTGCGGCTGATCGTCTGTGGGCTTCACCGGCAGCCGCTCACCGAGCTAAAGACCGCTACGAATACTCAGAAATCATCAGTACTGTTGATATCAGACTTACGTTCGGCACTTTCTGTTGCCGACGCTCAGCTTCGCTACCAGCAGGTCAACAAGACTGTCGAAGATCTACCCAAGCAGCAAGCTCGGCTGCCGCACCGACCGGCCAAGTGACCGTCAGCGAGATGGCGCCTCGCTTGAGTTCGACCACGCAGAAGCCAAGAACGTCTACTCGCTCAGGCTCAAGGGCATGCTGATGGATATTCAGCAGCGACAAGCCGTGTACGCGCAGAGGGCGCAGGGGACTGCGACACGGCCGTTAAACGGTGCCGTTGCACCGGATGCCCCTAAGCTCCGGCCCTGCGGAGGTCTAGGCCCGCGGCACGGTAACGGTGACCACCGTCGTGTCGCGGTCGTCAGAAACCAGCAACTCGATCCTGCCGCCCTGGGCTTCGCTCAACAGGCGGGCTGAATAGGTGCCCAGCCCGGTACCGCCGGCTTTGCCTACCGTCACGAACTTCTCGAAGAAGCGTGCGCGGATCGCCGCCGGGACCGCGCCCTTGTTCTCGATACCTACCCGCAGCGGCGTCGTTCCGTAGAGCACTATATTGACGCGGCTGTGCGCGGGCGCAGCCTCGCACGCGTTCTTGATCAGGTTGTAGAACACGGCATAGCACAGCGTGGGGTCGCCCAGTGCGCGTGGTGGTTCTTCGCCTACCGGCACGTCTGCGTCGACGGCAATGGCCAGTTCCTTGGCCGCAAAGGTGTGACGCAGCATCTCGGCCATGTGTCGCAGGACGTCGCCGATGTCGATCGCTTGGGGTTTGAGCTCGAAGCTGCCCGTTTCGATCTTGTACAGCTCGGCGGACAGATTGACCATATTGAGTAGTTGGAAAGCCGCACCCTCGGCCAGGCGAAGCTGCTCCACAGCACGGCGGCCGAGGCTGCCATCATCCAGCACGGCTTGCAGCAGGCCGATCACACCGGCCAGCGGTCCCTTCATGTCGTGATGCGTGATCTGCTCGCCCTGCTCCTTGAGACGGGCCAGCTCCACCATCTGGTCGTAGTCCGCCTGCAGTTGCCGGTGCAGCGAGACATAGCGCAGGAAGTTGCGCACGCGCGCCTTAAGCAGCTCGGGCTGGATGGGCTTGGTGACGTAGTCGACTGCGCCGAGTTCCAGACCGTTCAGGTGCGCCGCATCACCATCCATGGCAGTGACGAAGATGATCGGCAGGCCAGCGGTGGCGGGGTGTTCGCTGAGGCGCTTCGCGACCTCGAAACCGTCGATGTCCGGCATCATCACGTCCAGCAGTACGAGATCGGGCGGCGTATCGGAGCAGCAGATCTCGAGGGCGCGGGTACCCGAGTCGGCCAGCCGGACCCGGTAGTCGTCCTTGAAGAGATGCGTCAGCAGTTGAAGGTTGTCGGGCGTGTCATCCACCACCAGAACCGTGGGTCGCACCGGCGGTCGTGGCGCCGGCAGGCCGATGACCGGATCAGCTGGAGGGGGCGGGGCTTGTTCACGTTCATCCGACGCCGGCTTGTCGAAACCGGGGGCCTTCTGCACCGGGCGCCAGCGCAGCGCCTTCTCAACGCGCGTATGCAGCCGCTCCGCCGTATAGGGTTTGACCAGCAGATTGCTGACGCCGCTGGCGATAGCCTCCTCAATGCGATGACGCTCGGCCTCCGCTGTGATCATGATGAAGGGAAGATGCTGCAGCTTGTCATCGACGCGCACCGCCTTGAGCAGCTCAAGCCCCGACAGGATGGGCATGTTCCAGTCCGACAGGATGATGTCGATTTTGCGCGAGTGCAGGATGCGCAGCGCCTCGGCGCCGTTAGACGCGACATGAACGTTTTCGAAGCCGAGAGAGCGCACCTGGTTGGCCGTCACCTTACGCATGGCCTCGAAGTCGTCGACGACCAGAAAGCTCGTGTTGTAGTTAAGCATGGGGGTTCTCAGCCTTCCTCAGCCGGGGCGTCGGCCTGCGCGTCCGCGAACTGCAGGGCGATGCGCTCGAAGTCTTCATGGATCTCCAGGAAGGCATCGACCACCATCGGGTCGAAATGCTGGCCGCGCCCCTCGCGGATCAGGTCCATCGCCTGGACATGGGTGAAGCCACGCTTGTAGCAGCGCCGGCTGATCAGGGCGTCGTAGACATCGGCCAGAGCCATCAGTCGCGCGCTGAGCGGAATCGCCTCGCCGCTCAGGCCCTGCGGGTATCCGGAGCCGTCCCACTTCTCGTGGTGCGAGTAGGCGATCTCCTTGGCAATGCGCAGGAAATCCAGCTCCAGGCCGAGCAGCCGCTCAGCCTGGCGGATGGCCTCGAAGCCAAGCGCCGGGTGGCCTTTCATCACCGTGAACTCTTCGGGCGTCAGCCGCCCGGGCTTGAGCAGGATCGTATCGGGGATGCCGACCTTGCCGATATCGTGCAGGGGTGCACTTTAGGTTTTCCGATTCGGCGTTTGGCCTTATTTCATGCGGGTCTGCGCTGTCCTCAGGTTCCGTTTGGCTTTCCGCTGATGCGTTTGGGCCGATAAGAACCGGATCAGCCGGTACGCAGCCAATAGCGCGACGGCCCAAGCCGAGCGTCTTGTCGCCGACCAGGCCTGCACCGTGAACGGCCTCGAGGTTTCGCCAAGTTGGCGTAAAGCCAACATCGATGGGCCATCAGTGCCTTCCGGTTGGCTATACGCCAACAAAATCGCGTCGATCATCGATGCAGTTGGCGATATACCAACCTCTAAGCCAAAGATCGGCGTCGCGGGTTGGCATTACGCCAACTCCCGCCGTTAGAACGGCGCACGAAGTTGGCGCAAAGCCAACCCTTTTCGTCTCGCGAGCCATTTTTGGCGGGCTGGCGGAGGTTTCGCCATTTCAATCCACCAACGTCACGGCTCCGCTCAAATCACCGTGCTTCTATGCCGTCCTGGTCATCGATGTCCAGTGCGGCCTGCGGATCCACGGGCGGCCATTCGCCGTCTCGAACGCGCTGCTCGAACCACCGATGCATGGCGGCATCGTCAACCGCATATTCACCCCGGGCCGACTTCCAGACGAGCGCCGGGCTGCGCTCGCGCAGCTGCTCCAGCGCCTTCTGCGCCATCTGAGGCGTTACGCGCCCTGGCACGCGTTGCTTGTAAAAGCCCAAGGCTTCGGCGTCATACGGTCGAAAACGCGCCCCCTGCTCGAGCAGCCGCCACAACACGGCCTGCTCCAGAGGCTTGAGCGCGAGGTACTCGGCCTCCATCTGCGCCTCGTCATCGCGCTGGCGCTGCTGGGCCGCCCGCAGCACGGCCTGCTCAAAGCGCAGCTCCGGGGTATCCGAGAGCGGGCTCAAGGCTTGGCCCAGCGCGTTCATGAAGAATTGAGGTCGATGACCGAAGGCCTCGAAGGCCTGCTTCAGCGCCTGAGTGTCGACCGGCGCCAGCGACGGACGCTGGGCCGTGATCAGCGTGGCCACGTGGTGGATGAAATCCGCTCCCAGGGCTGGCATGCGCGAGATCTGCGAGCCATAGAACGGCGCACCGTTCGTATTGACCAGGCGCAGCAGCTTGTCGCGGTCGGACCCCGACATCACCAGCATGAGGTTCACGTCGCCCGGCAGGTTGAGCTGGTCGCGCGCCGATTTGAGGGCAGCCATGGTGGCCTCGCCGGCTTCGCTCGTGAGCGCGTGCTGGGCCTCGTCTACGATCAGGGCGACCGGCGCCTTCGCCGTCTCGTGCAAGGCGCGTAGGGCCTCCGGCAGCGTCACTCCATCGATCTTGCCGATCTTGCTCACGTCGATCTTGAGGGCCCCGGCGACGGTCACGCTGTCCAGATGCGAGGCCTTGGCTGCGCGCGCGATCAGACCGAGTTTAGGCAGCAGGGCTCGGGCGACGGCCTCGGCAATGAGTGCGCCCGGGTCGCGGCGGGTGTCTGACCAGAGGTCGACGTACACGACCACGACGCCAGCCGCCTCGAGCGCCGGCTTGAGGTCCGCTTGCAGGAAGGTCGACTTGCCGGTGCGCCGCGGCGCCGCCAGGAAGAGGCCGTTGTGCGCGTCACCGAAGACGCCCTGGCCGCGCAGTGCGGCCACCAACTCTTGAGCGAGGGCCTGGCGGGCGAAGTGGATCATGTTATCGGCTTTTATCCATCTTCAGATAGTTTATCTCAATACGGATAAAACCCACTAATCAGGCTGGTGCGCTGATATCGCTGCCGCACGCGCCGCCCACGCCATCAGCAAAAGTCCGACGTGGGACCCAGCAAAAACGACTCAGGCGCCAGCAGACTCCGGAGCAGCGCGCAAGTCTTCGGCCGGCACAGTCTCAACGGCGATGGTTCGTCCATCGCCGTTCAGAAACTCGACCTCATAAGCGATCCCAAGGCCATGCACATGGACCACGACGCCGAGCGCGCCGAGCTCCAGCCGACGTGAGGGCAGTGCGCGCGTCAGAACGACTGGGCTGTGCTCGTCAAACATCTTGCTTCTCCTCGCGTGGATCGTCGACCATCCAGGGCTCACCGAATTTTCCGTCAGGTGGGTTTCAGGTTTTCCGATTCGGCGTTTGGCCTTATTTCATGCGGGTCTCCGCTGTCCTCAGGTTCCGTTTGGCTTTCCGCTTGTCCGCTACGGCCGCGCTTTCAGACCGCGATCGACGACGTCAACCCAGCCTTCTTGCATCCAAAAAAGCGCGAGCTGCCGCTCTGCGCTGGCCAATTCGGCCGCACGGCGGCGGACGTTGGCGCGCTCGCCAACTCATCGATCACGGGCCGCAACACTCTGAGGTTTCGCCCAGTAGGCCTCAGGCCTACCTGCCGGTAGCAAAAGCACCCACTGGTAGGCCTGAGGCCTACCGTCTTGCCGACTCGGTCATAAAAAGTAGGCCCTAGGCCTACCTCCCCTTCAAGCCGCGCGCCGATGTAGGCCTAGGGCCTAGTCTTTTTGCGCAGCAATGTGCCAAGTAGGCCTGAGGCCTACCGTTTTAGTAGCGCAAGGCCGATTTTTGGCTTGGCCGCCGAGGTTTCGCCATTTCATGCAGGCGGCCTGGCTGGGCGAGCACCGGCTGCTCAGAGATCCATTAGCGGCAAGGGGCAGATTCACCATTGGCCACGGCCGGCGTTTCATAGAATTCCCCGTGATTCGGAGGATGTCGATGTCAGCGTGCGGCGCGTGTAAGAACCTGGATGGCAAAGATCGCCGGCACCCTGCCCACATGGGCTTGAAGCAGGTCGGTGCGCGCCAGCACCTGGGCGGCGCGGCGATCGGCTCGGTCGTGACTTATCCGTGCACGGCATGCGGCTCCCGGCTTCAACTCGACGATGGCAAGAACGATCGCCTGACGGGCTGGACGTTGGCCAGGGAAGCCTGACCCGCCAAGCACGGAGCGCCGACGGCTCCTGAGGCGGGGCTCTCAGTGGCCGGTGAAGCCCAGCAGGTTCTGCAGTGCGATCAGGCCGCCGAATGTCGTCGTCGTGTCCTTGCACGACGCGAGCTGGATATTGGCGGCCGGCGCGCCAGCGCTTGCCCACTCGACGTCGAGCTCGGCCTCGGACTCGTTGCCGGCGAGTACGCCAGAGTTGCTGCAGTTGCTGCAGTTGCTGCCGCCGCTTGCGGGCGCCGGATGGACCTGCGTGAGCGTCGCCGAGCCGTAGGCGTTGAGGCCGAACGTGCTGCGGAAGGTCGACTAGTCGGTCGTGCTGTAGACGTTGGTGTCCTCGATGATCGTGATGGTCTGGCCCGAGCCGGTGAGGCCGGCACTGAACAGGGCGTTCAGGTTGTAGATGGGCCAACTCAGCCGATGGGCCACAAACTGGACAGCATCGTTACCGCTCCGAGCACCGTTCGCGCGGGCATCGCCCGCGCCGTGATGCCCGCTCAGCCTGGAAGCAGCGGCGCCACGAACGCCCGAGCCTGCAGCAAATTGGTCTGCGCCAAATCACGCATCTCGCGGGATAGCGGCGCCTCGAGCGTTTCAGTCATGGCCGCCCTCCAGAATTGCTCCGCAGCGTTGGCTGCCCGGCCCCACACCTCAGGCTTGGCGCCGATCGTGCCCACATTGGGCTGGATGGGCGTCAGCTCCGGGTCCAGGCCGCCGCCGATCGACGCGTAGCGCATCGGCAGGATGTCGTACGCCGGCGCGATGCCGGTGTACTCGCCGTCCTCTCCAATGAGCACGGAGATGTTCTCGAAGTGCCGGTCGCTATTACCGATGAGCTCACTGAAGGCGGCCATGACATCCACGCGACGCGCATCCTCGGCGGTGAGGTACCGGGCGTGCTCGCACCGCGCGGC
>JAFAKZ010000543.1 GCA_019234745.1 Burkholderiales bacterium | reverse complement strand
GCCTCGTTCGTATTGCTGGCGTTGGTGCTGGACGTCCAGTAGTACTGGAACTGGATGAAGCTAAGGAATACGGGGGGTTGACTGGGGATGCTGCGGTTGGCGCTGGTGAACAGCGTGTCCCAGTAGTCCGCATGGTTGTTGATACCGCGATCCGACAGGCTTTCCATTTCCTTGCGGTTGGGCATGCGCCAGTCGCCTGCCTTCGAGCCGTCGCTGAGGCCGCATTGGCCGCTGGCCAAACTCGCGACTGCCTGCAGGGCACCAGCCCAGGTCGCGTTGAGGCAATTGGCCTGCTTCATCCACACCAGTCCCGTCATCGTGTCGGTCACCGTGCCATTGCCGTTGTCGCGCATGCGCGGGTAGGTGAGGGGTACACCAGCTTCCACCGTGCCGTCGTCGTTCGGCGCAAAGGGCACGTATTCGCCCGTCTGCTGCAGCTTCACCGTGCCGCCGCCTGCGCCTTTCACGGCCCAGACGGCGTTGCTGGAGGACACTTTCACGTTGCCCGCACCGTCGTTGATATAGCGGCCGTCGCTCATGCGTACCACCCAGGCCTGGGGCGAGCCGCCTTCGCCGCCGTAGTAGCTGGTGGAAGTCCAGTAGCCGCCCAGGGCGATATTGGCGAAAGGGCTGCCCGCCGTCACGGCCGGATTGCTGGCCGATTCATCCACGATGCTTTCCATCTCCCATAGATTGGGCAGGCGCCAGGTACCCGCGACGGAGCCATCCGCCAAGCCGCAGCTGCCGTTGGCCAGCTGCGTAGCCTCGGCCACGGCCGCGGCCCAAGTGGCGGACGCCAGGCAGCTGGCGTTCTTCAGCCAGACGAGGCCTGTGAGCTTGTCCGTGACGGTGCCGTCGCCGTTGTCGACGAAGCGCGTGGCCGGCCAGGCCACGCCGTGGTGCAGGGCCGCGTCGTCGCCCGCCGCATAACTGGTCGACTGGCCCGAGGCGGCCAGGTGCACGAGCGGACTACTACCGTCGTAGGCGACGAAGTTCGCACCGGTGACCGAGTTGCCCGGTGTCGAGTTGAAATTGATGACCGTGAAGACGATCCCCGCCCCACCGCCTGGATTGGTGAACTGACCGTTATAGCCGGCACGCGTGACGGCGGCACCCGTGTTGACGTACCAGTTGTAGGGCTGCGGGTTCCATAGGTAGGCGGCGCGGTTGCCCGTGGGGTTGTTGGCCAGCACTGGGTAGAAGGCATAGCCCGCTTTCACGGGCCAGAACTGGTAGTTCACTACGCAGTTTTCCGTGCAGGAGGTACCCATGCCGGAGAACGTGTAGTTGCCGCTGGCATCCGTGGTGGCCGTCGCATAGGTGCTATTGCTATTGGTATTGAAGGCCACCACCGTTACGCCAGGCATTGGTGCGCCGTTATAGGTAACGGTACCGCTCAGGGAAGTCGTGGGCGGTGGGATATCGGGCGTCGTATTGCCACCCCCGCCGCCACCTCCGCCGCACGCCGCCAGGAAGCCTGCCAGCATCACCCCGATCAAACCCCGTATGGCACACATAGTCGCCTGCTCCTGTGCTGGCAGCGCCGACCAGCCAGCGCCGCAATGCTTCATATTTGCACAGGAAAATGGCGACCACATGGCATAAGTACCCAGGATTTCCCCTACATGGAACGGCCCGCAACCGCCCATCCGATCGAGCTTGCCGATCATCCCTGGCATGCGGATTTTTACCATCCCCGCGCTGCCCGATCTTCCCCGCCACGATCGTGGCAAACTGACGCAGGACACCAATGAGGAGAACACCATGCTGCCCCCGCTTGCCCACACGCCCGACCCCAGGTTCGACCTCAGCTTCGAGCGCCTGATCGACATCACGCCGACGCAGGCCTGGGCCGCCTGGACCACGCCCGCACTGATCACGCAATGGTTCACACCGTCCCCCTGGCAGACCACGCAGGCAGAAGTCGACCTGCGCCCCGGCGGCCGCTTCTTCACCATGATGCGCTCGCCTGAAGGGCAGGAATTCCCCAACGAGGGCTGCTTCCTGGAGCTGGTGGAAAATCAAAAACTGGTCTGGACCAATGGCCTGCTACCGGGCTACCGGCCCAACGCAGCGGCCTACACGGGGCAGGCAGGCTTCGCCTTCACCGCCATCCTCACTTTTACGCCGCACGGCAATGGCACGAAGTATTCGGCCCTGGTCGTGCACGGCGACGAAAAGTCACGCGAGCAGCACGCCGCCATGCATTTTGAGGAAGGCTGGGGCAAGGCACTGGAACAGCTGGTTGCCTGTATGAAGAGGCAGGCGTAGGGGCTCGAGATACCTCGTAGGTCGGAAGGCGCTTCGCTTTTCCGACCTACGAAACTACGCGGTAAACGTTGGGCATCGCCACGCTCAGCACCAACCTACGCGGATGCCCGCTGCCGCCGCATCAACCTCGACGCATCCACCACCTGCTGCGTGGCCCGCGCCCGCAACTGGCCGCAGCCGCCGTCCACGTCCTGGCCGGCCGAATTGCGTACCTTGGTCAGCACGCCACCCCCATGTAGGTGTAGGCGCATCTGCTCGATATAGTCGGCGCTGGGGCGCTGGAATTCGTCCGATTCCAGGCTGTTGTAGGGGATGATATTGAGCACGGCATACTTGCCCTTGAGGAGCCGTAGCGCGCCTTCCATCTCGTCCTGCGTGTCGTTGATACCGCGCAAGAGTGTCCACTGGTACTGGATGGGGTAGCCCGTGCTACGCGCGTAAGTCTCGCCCAGCTCGACCA
>JAFAKZ010000469.1 GCA_019234745.1 Burkholderiales bacterium | reverse complement strand
TTCTGTGAGAACGGCGCCAAGGCCGTGGCGGCGGAAGCCACTTCCCACCGCGTGACGCGCGAGTTCTTTGCGCAGCATACTGTTACCGAACTGGCCGCGCGTGACGACTATTGGCTGGAACAGCAAGGCCGGCTTACGGAGCCGATGCGCTACGATGCGGCAAGCGATCGCTATGTCCCTATCGACTGGGATGGCGCTTTCGCCCTGATCGCCGAGCACCTCCAAGCGCTCGCAAATCCCAACGAAGCGCTGTTCTACACCTCCGGCCGTACTTCCAACGAGGCCGCCTTCCTCTATCAGCTCTTCGTACGCGAATACGGCACGAACAATATGCCGGACTGCTCCAATATGTGCCACGAGCCCTCCGGCACGGCCATGAACGAGCAGATCGGCATCGGCAAAGGTACGGTGACGCTGGACGACTTCGAGCAGGCCGAAGCCATCTTTATCTTCGGCCAGAACCCCGGCACCAACCACCCGCGCATGCTGGGCACGCTGCGCGACGCAGCAAAGCGTGGCTGCCGCATCGTCGTGTTCAACCCCCTGCACGAGCGAGGCCTGGAGCGCTTTACCAACCCGCAGGACAAGATCGAGATGCTGACCGGCGCCTCGACGGCCATCGCCTCCTCCTACTACCAGCCACGCATCGGTGGCGACTTGGCCGCGGTCAAGGGCATCGCCAAGGTCGTGCTGGAGAAGGGCGCCGTCGACGAGGCCTTTATCCGCGAGCATACGGACGGCTTCGATGCCTTCAAGGCGGGCGTGGAAGCGGAAAGCTGGGCAACCATCACGGCCGAATCCGGATTGAGCGAGGACGATATCCGCGCCGCCGCCGCCATCTATATGGAAAGCAAGGCCACCATCTGCACCTGGGGCATGGGCATCACGCAGCACAAGCACTCGGTGGCGACCATCCAGAGCATCGTCAGCCTGCTGCTCCTGCGCGGTAATATCGGCAAGCCGGGCGCCGGTGCCTGTCCGGTACGTGGCCACTCCAACGTGCAGGGCGACCGCACCATGGGGATCTACGAGAAACCCAGCGCCCTCTTCCTGGAACGCCTGGGCAAGGCCTTCGACTTTACGCCGCCGGTCGAACACGGCCACGACACGGTGGGCGCCATCGAAGCCATGCTAAAGGGCGACGCCAAAGTATTCATCGGCATGGGCGGCAACTTCGCCACGGCCACGCCCGATGCGCACCGCACGCAGGAAGGCCTGCGCCGCTGCAAGCTCACGGCCCACGTCACCACCAAACTCAACCGTTCGCATCTGGTACATGGCGAGGAAGCGCTGATCCTGCCCTGCCTGGGCCGCACGGAGATCGACGTCCAAGCCACCGGCCCGCAAGGCGTGACGGTGGAAGATTCGATGAGCATGGTGCATATCTCCACCGGCATGAACCCACCGGCCGGCCCTGCCCTCCTCTCCGAGCCAGCCATCGTGGCGCGCATGGCCGCCGCCGTATTGCCCAATAGCAAGACGCGTTGGACCTGGCTGATCGAGGACTACGACCGCATCCGCGACAAAATCGCCGAAGTAGTACCAGGCTTTACTGACTTCAACCAGCGCGTGCACGTGCCGGGGGGCTTCTACCTGGGCAATTCGGCACGCGAGCGACGCTGGGCCAACGCGGGTGCCAAGGCGCGCTTCATGGTGCATGCCGTGCCGACCGATCTGCCCGTACAGCGCATGCGCAAGCAGCGCCAAGGGCCCGTGTTCAATCTGATGACCGTGCGCAGCCACGACCAGTACAACACGACCGTGTACGGCCTGAACGACCGCTACCGCGGCGTGTTCGGCGAGCGGCGCGTGTGCTTTATCAATGCGGCGGATATCGCACGCCTGGGGCTGCAGGCAGGCGACTGGGTAGACATGACGTCGATCTGGGACGACGGCGAGCGCGTGGCCCGGCGCTTCCTGCTGGTTGAATACAACATCCCGGAAGGTTGCCTTGCCAGCTACTTCCCCGAGACGAACAGCCTGGTGCCACTGGGCAGCTTTGCCGACCGCGCCCGCACGCCTGCGTCGAAGTCCATCCCCGTTGTGCTGTCACGCCACGTGGCCGAGGCTGCATAGCCCATATGGAAGACCTACTGGCCGCCATCGTGGCCGAACTCGCCGAGCAGGAAGGCATATCGGATCACGCCCTGGGCAAGCGCCTGGGCTTGGGCATGAGCCAGCTCAACCGGGCGCTGAGCCTGCTGTGCCTCGATGCAGCTGCGGGTGGGCTGGGCTTGGTGGAAGCACGCCAGGATGAACGCCGGCGCACGCTGTGGCTGACCGACAAAGGGCGCACCCTATGCAGACCGAACTGACAGGCACGGCTACGGCTGCCGCCCTGCGCATCGTCGCCGGCCAAGCGACGCCCGTAGACGAACAGCTGGCGCAGGAAACGGCCATTGCGCTGGTATACAACGGCATCTCGCACGCCGTTATGATGTGCACCCCCCTCGATCTGGAAGACTTTGCCCTGGGTTTTTCACTGAGCGAAGGCGTCATCACCCAGCCATTCGAGATGAAGGGCGTAGAGATCAGCGCCGCGGCACGAGGCATCACCGTCGACATCGAGATCACCGAAGCGCGGTTCCAGGCGCTCAAGGACGTGCGCCGCTCGCTGGTAGGCCGCACGGGTTGCGGTCTGTGTGGGGTGGATTCGCTCGACGCCGCCATGCGGCCCATTGCGCAAGTGAACAACACGACGACGGTGAGCAGCACAGACATCCAGGCCGCGCTCGCTCGCCTGGCCGAACTGCAACCCTTGAACCGTGCGACCGGGGCAGTGCACGCGGCCGGGTTGTGGCAGCGGGGAGAAATGACGGTGCGGGAAGACGTAGGCCGGCACAACGCGCTGGACAAGCTGATCGGTGCTACCGCACGGACGGGCCGACAACACGGCGTGCTGGTTATGACCTCACGCGCGTCGTACGAGATCGTCTACAAGGCGGCGTCCGCCGGTATCGAGATCGTAGCAGCCATTTCTGCCCCCACCTCCCTCGCCGTCGAGCTAGCGGAACAGGCCGGCATCACGCTGATCGGCTTTGCCCGTGACGACCGCCTGACGGCCTACAGCTACCCAAGCCGAATCGCGGCCTAAGGTCGACCAATCAATACTCGTCGATGATGCCTTCGTCATTGCGCGACCAGCCTTGCTCGAACACGCCGGTCACCAGGTCGAACTGGCTCTCGAATTCCTGGTGCAAGACGCCGTCGGCATCGAAGATGAAGCCGCGCAGGGTCCTGAGCGCCAGCGCCTTGAGTTTTTCCGGCTTGTCCCAAGGGTGCTTACCCGCCTCGTACTTTTCCGTCGACATATAGGCGCTGTAGACGTTCAGCCCATTGGGGTCGTAGCCAAGTATCAGAACCTTGTTGCGAAGCCGACGTGAGTGCGTGCGCGGTTTGGCCATGTTTACGCCCAAGATGTTGTGGGTGTATCCAGTGTAGCCGCAAGCCAACGCATGGCACATATTCACACGAAACGAATTTCTCCGTCCTTGGTCGGATCAGGAGTTTCCGACGGCGCCACATGAGCTCACCATGCTGCGAAACACGCCAACTCGCTGGACTCTAGGCCTTGCGCTCGCGCTGTCGATGAGCGCCTGCGGCTCGCTGTTGCCAGAAACCAAGACGCACGTGCCGTCTGCCTGGAAGAGCTACAACGAGGCGCATGACGCAATTAACAAGGTCGTGCCATTTCGGACCCGGCGCACCGACCTGGGTCCGCTCGGCTTCGACCCAGCGACCAACCCCAACGTCATCGTGCTCAACTATTCCGACATCCTGCGCCACTTCCTGCCCACGCCCGATACGCGCCTATCCATCATGGACGCAGGCTTGAAAAGCTGCTTGAGCGCGGCATCGACCTGCCAGGGGCTGTCGGTGGACGTGAGCGACGAGACGCGCGAAAGGCATGGCGAATTCTGGCAGGACTTCCTGAATTTCCGCCGCGATACCCATGTGACGGGCTGGCGTTTCAACGCCATCATTCTGCTGAAGGAAGACGTGGTGGTCTATCGCACCTGGGGTGGCGCGCCTTTGCTCGAGCGTGACGAATACACGCACAACCCATTGGGGCCAATACAGAATATCGGCGAAAGAGTGCCGAGGCCCCTGTAACGTCGGATGCTACTCGCTGAAGACGACCTTTACCGAGCTGTCGATGGCCGACTTCTCGATATAGCCGATGTAGGACGGATTGCCCGACACGAGACCCTTCACGTCGGCCGAGGAAGCGACTTCCTTGGGCGGATGGCCCTTGCCCGTAAACACGATCTTGGACCAGTATGCCTTCACCTGGGCTGTCGACTTGCCAAGCGTCTTGCTGTCGAAATCACCGCGCACGGGCGAGGACTCAGCCTGGTCGATGGGGACCGCGTTGCCGCCGCTGGGGAATGACTCCGTCTTGCCCAGGAAAATCTGCGTCACCTGTTCGCCCGTTAGTTTATCGACCGGACTCTTGGCACTCACCACGACCACGTAGTCCCCCGCATTGGCAGCGCCCCAGCAGACGCTCGCCACGGCCAATGCACCCATCAAGCTTCTGCATTTCATATCAGCACCCCGCCGATCCGATCGCAGTCATCGTTCATGCGCCGCGCAGGGCGGCTGGCACGCGCCTTAGAACACATGGTCGAAACTCACGCGCAACACTTTGGCATCGCCTGAGAACACTGACCCGAGCGATTGATCCCAATAGCTGTCGTATTGCACCTTGACCGCCGATGTGGAGCCAATGTCGTAGCGCAACGTGGCACTCCACCCGCCATTCGGGTAGACAGTCTGCGGATAGTTGGACAGGTTGGCGTAGGTGTAGTGATCCCCGTAGTGGGAGTAGTTCACGAAGGGCGTCCAAGGGCCAAAGCGCATACCGCCGCCGAGCGTCCATACGGGGCTCTTTTCCGTGTAGCCGCCCACGTAGTTGTTGCGGATCTGCTTGTCCCATTCCGACAGCACGAACCAGCTGTCGGCGTCGTAATTCAGCGTGACGCCGTAGGCGAGCATCTTCTGGAAGGTCAATTGATTCCAATTGCCGCCGTCGTAGGAATTCGGGCCATTCCAGGTGACTTTGGTATGGATGATATTGCTGCGCAAGGTCCACGGCCCTTCGTTGAATTCGACGTTGCCCCCGACAATCTGATGCCATTTAACCGTGGTGTCGAAGGAGAACAGCAGACGAGTAAAGCGGTCGTTATGTACTACCTCGTCGCCGCCGTAGATACTGGCACTGGTACTGATATCCCCCATGAGGCCGTGGTAGCGCACGCTCACGCCGTTGTAGTTGGTCGCCTCCCAGCCGTACACCTCGGGCGGCGGCGAAATCCACGGGTACGCCAGGCCGATATCCTGGAAGTCCGAATAGTAGTAGAGCGGGATACGCTGCCGGCCTGCGTGGACATTCCAGTGGCTGTCAAACTTGTAGTCGAGGTAGGCCCACTGTAGGTCGGGGGTCGGAAAGTTGCCGCGCACAATGGCCTGCGCCGTCAGCGTCAGATAGGGCAACATCGTGTAGTCGATCTGCGCGCCGGCGTGGCTTTCCGGCCCGAAGCTGAGATGCTTGGTATAGACACCTGCATTGGCAAAGTCGGCGATATAACAGGGGCAGTGGTACTTGTCGTCCACGTTCGGGAAGGTAACCAAGGGGCGATCCAGCGACCCCGACAGAACCTGTCCACCGACGACAGTCAGGAAACCCTGTAGCTTGAAGGGCGAGTCCTGCCCGCCGTCCGCCGCCGCATCAGCGCTAGCGGGCATCGCCATCGCCAGCGCGCCACCTAACAGTCCAGCCTTGATCAGCCGCATCGCCTTCGATGTATCCGTTCTCATCGCAACCCTCGTCGATAGAGGTGCAGCAGGGAAACACGGTCGGCCGCTTGCGACCAAGCGCCACGGCCATTCCGATGTATATGGGGCAGGAATTTTTTCGCTCGAATATATTCACGCCCTGGTTTTCACGTTAGCGCAGGGTTTTTAGAATGCAAACAATCTGAAAACGTGTACGAGGAATACAACAGGATCGGCAAAGTCTCCATAAACAAAGGGCCTCAGCTCACGCCAAGGCCCTTCGCATGCGATCAGGCACTACCGCTAGATGCGGATGTGCCCCTCGTGGTCGAGCACCGTCAATTCGATGAAGTGCGAACCGTTGTGGCTGCCCGGGCCGAACTTCACACGGAAACCGCCCATGTCGTGTTCGCCCAGCCCCTCCAGTGCAGCCACCAGGCGGTCGCGCGTCAGATCGCGGCCGGCGCGCTTGAGACCATCCACCAACAGGCGGGCGGCGAAATAGCCTTCCAGGCTTGGGTAGTCGTATTGCTCGCTGCCGTCCGCCGCCATCATCTTGCGGTATTCCATGGTCGCCGGCGTGACGGCACTGTAGGGCGAGGGCATGACCTGGGTGACGATCACGCCACTGCCATCCTTCTTGAGTTGCTGTAGCAGCGCCTCGGTGCCCACGAAGCTCACGTTGTAGTAGGGGCCGATGAAATCCTTGCCACGCGCCGCGTCGATGAAGGCAGCGCAGGATTTGTAGGCACTCACCATGAACACGGCGTTGGCCGGGTGTTTGACGATCAACTCGTCCACCGCCTGAGCCACGTCCACGGTGTTGCGCTCAACCGTTGCCATCGCGCCAATCGTGATGCCTTTGCCGACAATGGCCTGCTGCAGCGCCTTCAAGCCGGCCTTGCCATAGGCGTCGTTCTGGTAGAACACATTGACCGTGGTCTGGCCCATCTTGGCCATCAGCTTCGCAGCCTGCTCCGCCTCGTCACGGTAGCTTGCACGCATGTTGAACACATTGCGGTTGAACGGATTGCGCAGGCTGTCTGCACCCGTGTACGGGGCGATAAAGGGAATGTGAGCCTTGTCGACCAAGGGCAGTGAGGCATTGGATGTCGGCGTTCCCACGTAGCCGAATAGCGCAAACGCACGCGTGTTCTCGATCAGCGCCTGCGTATTCGCTTCGGCACGGTTAGGCTCGTAACCATCGTCCATGGCGACAAGCCTGATCTTGCGGCCATTGATACCGCCATGCTGATTGACCCAGTCGAAATAGGCCTTGGCGCCGCGATTCATGCCCTTGCCAAGTTCGGCGGCTGGCCCGCTCATGGCGGCCGATTGACCGAGGACGATCTCCGTATCGGTCACGCCCGTTTCCGCCTTCGCGGCCAGCATCGCGACAGCCATCAATACACCACCCATCCAGCGCATCCGTCTCCCCTTACTCAAAAGCTTGCCTAAACCGTCGACCTTGCTCGATAACGCTGGACATCTCCGTGGGTAAGTCGCCTTGCATATACAAGACAAACTAAATACCACAAAAATACCAATGCACTACCTGAAAATTAGCGCGGATGAATATATCATACGGCCAATCATCGATCGTTAAAATTCCAAGATCATAATTCATGTCATGTATCCTTGACCAATCCCCTTTGAAACAGAAAGGATGCGCGATGACCCGCCACCTGTTCGCCCCCGTCCTGCTCAGCTGCCTATTGGCCGCCAACCTCCATGCCACGGACTTTACGGACCACGAGGCGCGCTCCGGCCTCAGCGAAACCCTGACTAAGGAAGCGAGCGACGCCGTCGGCCAGCTGGGTGTGGATAACGGCTTCTACGGCAACCCCGAGGTGAAGATTCCCCTGCCCGACAGCCTGCAAAAAGCGGAGCGCGTATTGCGCAGCTTTGGCATGAGCAAGCAGGCAGATGAGCTGGAACTCACCATGAACCGTGCCGCCGAACGCGCCGTGCATGAGGCGAAGCCGATCCTGCTGGATGCCGTGAAGAAGATCAGTTGGGAGGACGCCCGCGCTATCGTCACGGGCGACGAAACGGCGGCGACCGAGTATTTCCGCCGTACCACCAGCGACCCACTGACCAAGCGCTTCCAGCCCATCGTGCACAAGGCGACGTCGGAGTTGAAATTGGCGGAGAAGTACAACGAGTACGCCGGGCGTGGCGTGGAGCTGGGCCTGATCAAGCCAGAGGATGCGAACCTGGACGACTACGTGACGCGCAAGGCCATGGAAGGCCTGTTCCGCATCATGGGCGACGAGGAAAAGGCCATTCGCAAGGACCCGATGGGCCAGGCCAGCAAGCTGCTGCGCAAGATTTTCGGCGGGAACTGAGTGAGAGGCTGGTCGCCGTAGCTCGACCAGCCTCCTGCTAACTTAACCTGGCATACGGAAGAACTGCTCGACGTAGCTGTCACTTACCTCATGCAGCGTCGCCGGTGACCACTTCGGCGTGTGGTCCTTGTCCACCAACAAGGCCCGCACGCCTTCGGCAAAGTCCGGATGACGGCAGCACTGGCAGGACATCGCCAGCTCCATGTCGAACACTTCCTTCAGCGACATATGCTTGGCGCGGTGCTGCGCTTCGACGATCAAGCGCACGGAAGTGGGCGAACCCGCTTCCAGCTTCTTGGCGCCGCCGCGCAGCCAATCGTCGCGGCCGTCGTAGCTGACGATGGCGGCAACCATCTCGTCCACGGTGTCGTAGTCGGTAAACGACTGGATGGCGTCGTAGTGGGCGCGGATCGGCGATGGTGGCAATTCGAGCGCGCTGGAGCGGCTCAGCTCGCGCAGATGGCCGGACAGCAGGCGCTTGTTGGCAGCGCCATCGTCCACCCACTCCACAGCGGCCAACATGCCCGGCAGATCGGCCCCCGTGCTGCTGGGCAGCGCGAAATCGGCCATGCCCACGTAGAGCGCATCGGCCGCATTGAACGAAGCCCCCGTCAGACCCAGGTAGATGCCCAGGCGTCCTGGCAGGCGTGCCAGGAACCAGGAGCCACCCACATCCGGGTACAGGCCGATGGTGACTTCGGGCATGGCGATGCGCGAACGTTCCGTCACTACACGGTGGCTGGCGCCCACCATCAGGCCCACGCCGCCACCCATCACGATGCCATGGCCCCAGACGAAGATGGGCTTCGTGTACGTGTGGATCATATGATCCAGCACATACTCTTCGCGGAAGAACGATTCCGTCTTCGCGAAATCGCCCGCCTTGATGGCGTGGTGCACAGCCACGACGTCGCCCCCTGCACAGAATGCCTTCTCGCCGGCGCCGCGCAGCACGACGCAGGCGATGGCCGGGTCATCCTGCCATGCCTGCAACTGCGGCGTGAGATGGCGGATCATGTCGAGCGACAAGGCATTGTGCGATGCGGCCGCGTTCAACGTGGCAAAAGCAATCTGCTTTCCGTTGCGGGCGCCGTGTAGTTCAAACAGTACAGATTGGGTCATGGCAGATCCTGCGGCCGAGCCCGACGCGGGGTCGGACTGCGGCGACTTCTGATGTGATGCCAAGCCGTGCGGCCTAGGCGGCGATTATCGATTCTTCCAGACGGGCTTGCGCTTTTCCAAGAAGGCACTCACGCCCTCCTGCTGGTCTTCCGTCTCGAACAGGTCCATGAACAGCTCGCGCTCCATCGGCAGGGCCGACCACATGGTCTGCTTGCGCGCTGCCTGGATCAGCGTCTTGCAAGCCTTCACCGATGAGGGACTCTGCTTGGCGACCTGTTCAGCCATGGCCAGCGCGGCTTCCTTGGCGCCCCCCGTTGCAACCACCTCTTCCACCAAGCCGATGCGAAGGGCCGTCGGTGCATCCACGCGTTCGCCACACAAGATCATGCGCTTGGCCCAGCCTTCGCCCACCAGCCACGGCAGGTGCTGTGTGCCCATGCCACCAGGCAAGAGGCCCACGGTCGCTTCCGGCAGTGCCAGCACGGCGTGCTCTTCCGCGATACGGATATCGCAGGCCAGGGCGCATTCCAGGCCGCCGCCCATGGCATAGCCGTTGATGGCCGCGATGCTCACGCCGCGGAATTGCGCCAGTGCTTCGAAGGCCTGGCCGAATGCCGTGATCATGCCGCGCGCGCGGGATTTGTCGCCGCTGCCGAATACATTGAGATCGGCACCTGCGCTAAAGAATTTCGGGCCGGAACCGGTAATGACCAGGGCGTAGATGTCCGGATCAGCGTTCAACTCGGCGACAAGCCGCTTGAGCGCCGGCAGACTGTCCTCGGTCCAGGTGTTGGCGGGCGGGTTGGAAATGGTGATGAGCGCGGTATGACCCACGCGCTCGACGACGAGTTGATCACTCATATTGTCTCCTTGGGATGGGCGATACGATAGCACTGGCGGGCACGCCTGGGAATGCGCGCCAATGCGAACTGCTTGGAACTAGATACCTATGGAAGCCGCTTACGAGCGTCAGCGCGGCACCGCTCGTCGCGTGCTTGGTGGCGCTTTGGCGCCTTACAACCACCGCATGCCCTTCACGGGTACGGCGGCGAAGGCGGGAGGAGTGGAATCGATCAGCAAAGCACCGTTGCGATCCCCCCGCCCCTAAGCGCCCGGGGATCCCGGTCGGAGCGATGGCACTGGGGTTCCTTACACTGAATCGCCAGTCATCACTCGACGGATGTCGTC
>JAFAKZ010000034.1 GCA_019234745.1 Burkholderiales bacterium | reverse complement strand
ACGCATGCGTCAGTTCAGGCAATTTAGACGTAAAACTCATACCCCAGAGGCGCCAATGAGTGCAAAAGCCCCGGCCGGAACCTTCCTCGGCCATCCAACAGGACTCTTCCTGCTCTTCGCGACGGAGATGTGGGAACGGTTCAGCTACTACGGTATGCGCGCGCTGCTCGTGCTGTCGCTGGTCGCAGGTACCTCGGCGGTCAACCCAGGCTTCGGCTGGTCCAAGGCTTCCGCGCTTCAGCTCTACGGTATCTATACGGCCCTGGTGTACTTCACGCCCGTGGCCGGCGGCTGGCTTGCCGACAACTTCATCGGCCAACGCCGGTCTGTGATCATCGGCGGCATCATCATGGCTGCGGGCCAGTTCACGCTGGCCTCCGCTATCCCAGGCAATATCACGCTGTTCTTCGTCGGTCTTGCGCTGCTGGTCATCGGTAACGGCTTCTTCAAGCCGAATATCTCTACCATGGTGGGTGACTTGTACGCCGAGGGCGACGTGCGTCGCGATGGCGCATTCACCATCTTCTACATGGGCATCAACACGGGCGCGTTCTTTGCGCCGCTCGTTTGCTCCACGCTGGGTGAGAACGCCGCTTGGGGCTGGCGTTTCGGCTATATCGCAGCCGGTTGCGGCATGCTGCTGTCCGTTGTGATCCAGGTGATCCTGGCCAAGCGCTTCCTGGGCGAGATCGGCATGAAGCCAGGTGCGCGCCAAGCCAAGGAAGCTGCCGGTGGGGCGCACGCACCGCTGACGTCCGAAGAACGCGATCGTCTGCGCGTGATCTTCATGCTGTTCGTCTTCGTCATGCTGTTCTGGACGGCCTTCGAGCAAGCAGGTGGCCTGATGAACCTGTACGCCGCCGAGAAGACGAATCGCTTCCTGAGCGCGACCTACGAGGTGCCGGCCGGCTACTTCCAATCGCTCAATCCAATGTTCATCGTCCTGCTCGGCCCTGTCTTCGCGGCCGTCTGGCTGTGGCTCGGCACGCACGGCAAGAACCCTGCCACGCCGGTGAAGATGATCTTCGGCCTGCTGCTGACTGCATTGGGCTTCGTGTTCATGATCGGCGCAGTGTTCGATCAGCAGGCGCACGGCAAGGCCTCGATGATGTGGCTGGTGCTGGCCTACCTGTTCCACACGATGGGTGAGCTGTGCATTTCGCCGGTTGGCCTCTCGATGGTGACCAAGCTGTCGCCGCCGCGCCTAGCCAGCCTGATGATGGGAATCTGGTTCCTGATCAACTTCTTCGCGAACTACCTTGCTGGCCTGATTGGCTCGTTTGCCGAGAAGCTGGGTGAGCTGAATATCTTCGGCGGCATTACCATCGTGTTGGCTGTCTTCGCTGTCGGCTTGTGGACTATCTCCGGCAAGTTGGTCGACTGGATGCACGGTGCGGAAACGGTGAAGGCACTTGAGCCGGCACCGCAGCTGACCGAGCACACGGCATAAAGCGCTACGGCTGCGAAATGATTCCAACGGTCGGCTGGTCCGACCGTTGGTCCATTTGGCGCCGCCAATTCCCCGTATATTTCACGTACTTACGGTTCGGGTCGCATTCACTATGAGCAACACCATCGCCGCCCCCGGCTATGCCGCACCGGTCGAACACAAGACGCTGTTCGGCCACCCGCTCGGCCTCTATGTCTGCTTCTTTACCGAGATGTGGGAGCGCTTTTCCTTCTACGGGATGAAGGCGCTCTTGCTGCTGTACCTCACAAAGTACCACCTGTTCAGTGACGACAACGGCTACAGCCTGATCGGCGCGTATGGCGGTCTGGTCTACGCGGTGCCGGTGATCGGCGGCCTATTGGCCGACCGTTACCTGGGCATGCGCAAGGCGGTCGTGTTTGGCGGCCTGCTTCTAGTGTGCGGCCACCTAGGCATGGCGGTGGAGGGGCATGCGGCTACCGCCGTGAACGGCGTAGTGCATCGTGATGACCACGCGCTGCTGGTCTTCTATTTCTCGCTCGCGTTGATCATCGTCGGCGTGGGCTTCCTCAAGCCGAATATCTCGACCATCGTCGGCAAGCTCTATCCCGAGAATGACCCGCGTCGCGACTCCGGTTTCACCATCTTCTACGCCGGTATCAACCTGGGCGCATTCATCTCCTCGCTGCTGTGCGGGTGGTTGGGTGAAGCCTTTGGTTGGCGCTACGGCTTTGGCGCTGCCGGTATCGGCATGCTGCTCGGCCTGCTGGTTTTCGTGTTTGGCCAGAAGCATCTGCACGGCCATGCCGAGCCACGCCAGCCGGAGTTGCTGAAGGAAAAAGTCTACGGCATTGCGCGTGAGCACGTGATCTACCTGGGTGGCCTGCTGGGCGTGGTGGCGATCTGGGGCCTGATCCAGTACCACTCGGCCGTGATCCACATCATCCCGAACCTGTTCGAGCCCAGCCCCGTAGTGCTGGCCATGCACACCGTGTCGGCCTGCCTGCTGCTTGGCGTAGGCTGGTTCATGGTCAAGCATTGCAACAAGGTCGAGCGCGAGCAGATGATCGCCGTACTGGGCTTTATCGCCTTCTGCCTGATCTTCTTCACGCTGTATGAGCAGACCTACGGTTCGTGGATGCTGTTCTCCGACCGTGTGATGAACCACAATATGCTGGGCCGTGATTGGAATGCGGAGCAGCTCACCGCACTAGGCGCACTGTTTATCTTCGTGCTGTCGCCTATCTTCGCGTGGCTGTGGCCGCGCCTGGAAGCGCGTGGCCTGAATCCAAGCAAGCCCATCAAGTCGGCGCTCGGCCTGGTATTCGGCGGCCTGTCCTTCCTGGTACTGGTGTACAGCGCCCGCCACGTGGAGGCCAACGGCCTGACCAATATCTGGTGGTTCGTGCTCGCCTACTTCGTGCTGGAAATCGGCGAAATGCTGCTCTCGCCCATCGGCCTTGCCGCCGTCACGCAACTGTCGGTACCGCGTGTGGTGAGCGTGATGATGGGTGGCTGGTTCCTGGGTACGTCCTACTCGGAAGTGCTGGCGGCCGGCCTGGGCAAACTGTCGTCCGTGACGATTCCCGAGGGCGGCGTGCTGAACATTGCCGAAGCCCTGGGCAAATACGATCAGCTGTTCATATTCTCGGCCAAGATCGGCATTGGTTCCGGCATCGTCGTGTTTGCACTCACGCCGCTGATCAAGAAGTGGATGCACGGCAAGCACTAGATCGATGACGATGCAATCGCGGTTGAGTTTCCTGACATTGGGTGTGCGTGACCTTGATCGCGCACGTGCCTTCTACCGCGACGTACTGGGCTGGCCCTTGTCACCGAAGAGCCAGGACGGCATCGCCTTCTTCCAGCTCAATGGCTTCGTGCTGGCGCTGTACCCGCGTGAGGCGCTGGCCGAGGATGCCGGCGTGCCGGCCGAGGGCAACGGCTTCTTGCCGATGTCCCTGGCACACAATGTCGCCGAACGGGGCGATGTGGATGCGCTGCTGAACGAATTGGCGGCCAAGGGTGTGCGCATCGTCAAGCCGGCGGCCGACGCCTTCTGGGGTGGCCGTAGTGGCTATTTTGCCGACCTCGATGGCTTCCTGTGGGAAGTGGCCTGGAACCCGGGCGGTTATCTGGATGCCGACGGCAACTTCCTGTTGGATAAGCCCGCTTGAATAGTTTTGCCGAACGCCTGGTGCGCTGGCAACGCGACCACGGCCGTCACGATCTTCCCTGGCAGTGCGATGACCCATACCGCGTCTGGCTCAGCGAGATCATGCTGCAGCAGACGCAGGTTGCCACCGTCATCCCCTATTACCAACGGTTCACCGAATCCTTCCCGACCGTCGCTGCGCTGGCCGCAGCGCCGCTCGACGACGTGCTTAGCCACTGGGCTGGCCTGGGCTACTACAGTCGCGCGCGCAATCTGCACAAGGCGGCAAAGATGGTGGTGGAGCGCTTTGGCGGTCTATTCCCGCAGGACGCTGCCGCGTTGGCTGAGCTGCCTGGCGTAGGGCGCTCCACGGCTGCCGCCATCGCTGGCTTCTGTTTCGCGGAGCGTACGGCGATTCTCGATGGCAATGTGAAGCGCGTGCTCACGCGCTGGGCTGGCGTCGATGGCTTCCCGGGCGAGAAGCGGGTCGAGACGAAGTTATGGGATTTGGCGAGCAATCTACTACCTAAGCAGGCTGCCGACATGCCCGCCTACACGCAGGGCATGATGGACCTCGGCGCCACGCTATGCACGCGCAGCAAGCCGCTGTGCGCTGCCTGCCCGCTGCGCGATGACTGCCGTGCCCATATCGAGGGGCGCCAAGGCGAGTTGCCCACGCGCAAGCCGAAGAAGGCCATACCGGAGCGCGATACGGTGATGCTGCTGATCGAGCACGATGGCCGTATCCTGCTGCAGCAACGGCCACCGACCGGTATCTGGGGTGGCTTGTGGAGCCTGCCTGAGACGGAGCGTGGCCGGGACGTCGCCGCTGTTTGCCGTGATCGGTACGGTGTCGTAGCAGGGGCACAAGAAGCCCAGGAGACGCTGGTCCACACCTTTACCCATTTCCGCCTGACCATTACGCCCATTGCGGTAAGGGCGACAGCTATGGTGACCAGCATACACGAGGACGGCCAGCGCTGGTTCAGCAAGGTGGAAGCCTTGCGGGCCGGCATACCTACGCCGGTCCGCAAGCTGCTGCTACGCACAGCGCAGGTTGGGTAGAGCGTAGCGAAACCCAACAATGCCAACTGCGGGGTGGTGTTGGGTTTCGCTGCGTTCTACCCGACCTACGCCCCGATTTCACAGGGTGCGTGTCAGCAGGTTGGACGGGTTGGCTTTATCAACCCGTCCTACAACGCCAATTGCGCAAGCTCGTCCGCGTCAGGCGCCTCATAGAGATTCGCCTCCACGAAGTCGAACATCACTTCCGACACGGTAAAGCTGTAGGTATCGCTACGCATTGCATTGCGCGCCATCACCCGCTTTCGCCGTTCGTCTGCCGCGGCGTCGACGAAATGCCAGATGGGCGCATGGCCTGCCGCAACCAATTTTGCCTGGAAGCCGGCACGCGATTCGCGCCGCATGAAGCCCAGGTCGAGCACCACGGACTGGCATGCTGCAGCAAGTCCTGGCCGATGGCGAGGATATGCGCCTCGCAGCGCGCAATGCGTTCCTCGAACCAGTTCATGCACGGGTTGAGCGGCACGTCTGGCGCGTACAGTGTCACCATCCATTCATCAATGGAGAAGCGCGTGGCCGGGAGTTCCGCTGCCAGCTTGCGTGCCAGCGTCGTCTTGCCGGCGCCCTGTGGGCCGAATACCAGGTGAACGGCCGCCATCATGCCACCCGCGCCTTCTGCATGATCTCGCGCACCAGGTAGCCGGCCAGCTCGGGCGGTGCCTGCTCGATGCGGCGGTAAACGCTGCCGTCGGGCGTGCGCATCAGCATACGGGCGGTCACCAGCTCGCGCCGTAGCAGCACGTGGTCGCCAAAGCTCTCGCCCAACTTGATCGCCTCGTTCACATCGCGCTCGCGC
>JAFAKZ010000380.1 GCA_019234745.1 Burkholderiales bacterium | reverse complement strand
AGGCCGTCGGCCACCATCATTTTCGCGATGCCGCCCGAGGGTGCGATGGCCAGCAGCTTGAGGAGGTTGTGCAGTTCGATGTACTCGCCTTCCAGGCGATAGCGGTGCTTGCTCATGTCTGTTTCTCCAGTCGGCGCGCGAAGACTTTCATCTCGCGTGCCGCTTGTATGTCGCCGCGGGCTTCGGCGATGGCGATGCCTTCATGGTAGGCGGCGATGGCCGCTTCGCGTTCACCGGCTTCTGCCAGTGCCTTGCCCAGGCCCTTGTGGGCGGCGGAATAGTTGGGGTCGCGCGCGATGGCGTCGCGGAAGTAGTCGGCGGCACGGGCCGGGTTGCCCGCTTTCAAGTATTCCGTGCCGAGCGAGAAGCGCAGAAGAGGGCCGTCGCGCGGACCGCCCAGCATGCGCTCCAGGTTTTCGATCATGGGTGGGCGGCCTGCCAGCGCGCGATAGCCTGGCGGATGGCGGGCAGCGCGGCCTGCGCGGCCTTTTCGCCTTCCAGGATGGCCTGGTTCTTCTGGTCGAAGTCGGTGGGGCCGATGGTGCCTACGCGCGGGCGGATGATTACGTCGGCGCGCGTCATCTCCTGCTCGCCCAGCTTCTGGCCCATGATGGTGGCCGTCTGGTTGAGGATAGACAGCATGCCGTCGCTGGTCTTTACGGCGTGCGCCTTGGACGAGATATCGATGGCGATCACCACGTCGGCGCCCAGTTCGCGCGCGGCATCCACCGGCACGGGGCTCGTTACGCCGCCGTCCACGTAGTGCTTGCCGGCAATCGGCACGGGCTGGAACACGCCCGGGATGCTGGACGAGGCGCGCACGGCCTGGCCCGTGTTGCCGCGGCGGAAGATGATGCGTTCGCCCGTGTCGAGGTCGGTGGCGACGGCGGCGAAGGGCTTGCCCAGCTTTTCGATGGGGCGGTTGCCGACCAGCTGGTTGACGAATTCCTGCAGCTTTTCACCCTTCACCAGGCCGCCGTTGCCCAGGCTCAGATCGCGGATATTTGTCTCGTCCAGCGAGAAGGCATGCTCCTGTAGGGCGAAGCCGTTGAGGCCGGAGGCGTAGAGCGCTCCGACCACGCTGCCCGCACTGGTGCCGGCCACGAACTCGGGCGTCAGGCCCTGTGCTTCCAGCACCTTGATCACACCGATATGGGCGAAACCCTTGGCTGCACCGCCACCGAGGGCGACACCGATATGCGGTACGCGTGGTGGCTTGGGTGGCACGGGCGTGGGCGCCGGGGTAGGCGTGGGTACGGGAGCCGGCTCGTCATGGCTGGCGCAGGCGGCCAAGAGACCGAGGGCGGCGATCAAAAAAGTACGACGAAACATAGACATTCAGAACAGATGGGCAAGTTGAGCCGCCGCGTATGCTACGCGCAGCGGCAGGGCTTGTCATGCTTCATGGCGGTCAATCCTGGTCTGCCGGTACCACCTTGATGACTTCCTCAATGGTCGTCATGCCACTGGCGACTTTCTGCGCGCCAGCGAGCTTCAGCGGGCGTAAACCATCCTTGATGGCCTGGTCCTTGATGGCGCCGGGATGCGCCACGGTAGCGATCAGGCGGCGCAGCTCGTTGCTCATCGGCAGCATCTCGTAAAGGCCCACGCGGCCCATGAAGCCCGTCATGCGGCACTCCAGGCAGCCCACGGCTTTGTGCGCCTTGGTCGGGACGGGGGCCTTCCATGGGGAGACGAGCGCATTCCACAATGCCGGCTCCAGCTGGTCTGGCTGCTTGCATAGCGGGCAGAGCGTACGCACCAAGCGTTGCGCCATCACCCCGACGATGGTGCTGGAGACGAGATAGGGCGGCACGCCTAGCTCCAGCAGTCGCGTGATGGCGCTGGGCGCGTCGTTGGTGTGCAGGGTGGAGAGCACGAGGTGGCCCGTCAGCGCTGCTTGGATGGCCATTTCGGCCGTCTCGCGGTCGCGGATTTCGCCCACCATGATTATGTCCGGGTCCTGGCGCAGCAGTGTGCGTACGCCTTCCGCGAAATTCAGGTCGATGCTGGACTGCACCTGCATCTGGTTGAAGCTCGGCTCGATCATTTCGATCGGATCTTCCACCGTGCAGACGTTCACCTCCGGCGTGGCGAGCTGCTTGAGCGTGGTGTAGAGCGTCGTGGTCTTGCCCGATCCCGTGGGCCCCGTAACCAGCACGATGCCGTGCGGCTGGCTGACGAAGCCTTGCCAGCGCTTCTCGTCGTCCGGCCCGAAACCTAGCGCGGCGAAGTCGCGTACCAGGATGGACGGGTCGAAGATACGCATCACCAGCTTTTCGCCGAAGGCCGTGGGCATGGTGGAGAGGCGTAGTTCGATCTCGCGCCCGTCTGGCGTCTTGGTCTTGACGCGGCCGTCCTGTGGGCGCCGCTTTTCGGCCAGGTCCATGCGGCCCAGCACCTTGATGCGCGAGATGATGGCGTTCATCACAGGCGGCGGCACCTGGTAGACCGAGTGGAGTACGCCGTCGATGCGGAAGCGCACGTGGCCCGTCTCGCGACGTGGCTCCATATGGATGTCCGATGCCCGCTGGGCGAAGGCGTACTGGAACAGCCAGTCCACCAGGGCGACGATATGGTGGTCGTTGGCGTCCACATTGCCCGTACGCCCCAGTTGCACCAGCTGCTCGAAGTTGGTGAACTGATTGGTGGAGCCTGTCTGCGCTACGGCCTGCTTCACGAAGCGCGACAGGTTGTAGAACTCCGGCAGGTATTGGGCAATGTCGTTCGGGTTGGCCAATACACGCTTGATCTGGCGCTTGAGGATGCGCGAGAGCTCATCTTCCCACTCGCGCACGAAGGGCTCTGCCGTGGCCAGCGTGGCGGAGTTGGCATCCACCGCCACCGGGAGGATGGCGTAGCGCGTGGCGTAGGCATGGCTCACGATGCCGGACACGGACGCGACATCGATCTTGAGCGGGTCGATATGCTGCCAGTCCAGCTCCACCTTGCGCGCCAGCCA
>JAFAKZ010000430.1 GCA_019234745.1 Burkholderiales bacterium | reverse complement strand
AATGCTGCCACCGGCCGAGAACGTCGCTGCGTTCGCCGTAGCCTGAGTCGCGCTGCCGCTGCCGAGAATATTGCCTGTCGCCGTCGCTACCAGCGCGCCGCCCACGGTTTCGCCTGCGAATGTCAGATCTCCGCCGGTCTTCACCGTTGCCGTGGCACCGGCCGTACCCAGCAAGGTCAGCGCCCCCGTATCACTCAGCGTCAGTCCTGCTGATGTCGTGATATTGGCTGTCGCGCCCGGTATCAGCGCGGCATTCACGGCCCCTGCGCTGGCCAACTGGACATTCGGCGCATTGAGCGCCAGCGCCGCAGTACTGTTGCCGCTCTGGCCCCCCACGGTTAAGGCAAGCGCCCCACCGGTAATCGCGCCATCGAGCTCGCCGCCCGTCTTCATGGTCACCGCTCCGGTGCCCGCGTTCACCTGCGCGGCCAGCGCACCGGTGCCGCTGGTCGTCAAGCCGATGGCGCCGTTATTGGTCGTCAGCGATGCCTGGGCCAGGTTGTTGTCGGTCACGAAGATGCCCGCACCGGTACCCGTCGTCTTGATATTCAGATTGGCTGTCTGCAGATTGAGCGGCGCCGCGCTGCTGCCAATGGCCTGCGATGTGCCCAGGGTCACCGTCGAACCTGCCAGCTGCACGCCCGTACCGACGTTCAGTACACCCGCCGACACCAGTGTCAACGCGCCACTGCCGCCGCCATTGCTTGCACCGCTAATAGTCAGGTCGCCCGACGTGGTCGTCAACGACAGTAGATTCGCGCCGCCGCCTGCTGTTGCATTGACGTTGGCACTGCCGGCCGCGGAGAACACCACACTGCCGCTACTGGCCGACAAGGTCGCGTTCGAAATCGCGCCACCCTGGCTCAGGTAGACACCGTTCGGCGCACTGGCCGTCAGGCTACCCGTCGCGTCGACGCCGAGTGGCGCACCGCTGGCACCTATCGTCGTCCCCGCGTTCAGCATCATCTGGCCTGCGCTCAAGCCACTGCCCGTCAGGCTTCCGCCGCTTGTCACCGACAAGCTTCCCGTGGTCGACGCGCCGCTAACCACGAGATTACCCGTACCCGTATTCTGCAGTACGATGGCACCGCCGCCGGTGCTAGTCGCCGACAGTGTCGCCGAGCCGGTGCTGGTCGCCTGAACGGCCCCCGCCGCACTCAGCGACGCCGTACCACCATTCAACTGCGCATAAACGCTACCCTGCGTACTGGTTAGCGACGTAGTGCCGGCCGATATCTGGAACGGGTTGGCTGCCGAACCAATGCTCTGGCCGCTGCTCAAGCCAAGAATGTTCGCCGAATACGACCCGGCCGATATCGCGTTGCCCGCCGACACGATGGCAGTCGGCGCATCGATCGCACCGCTCACGCCCACGCTGCCGCCCGCACTGATATTCAGCGATTGCACTGCAATGACATTACCACCCGAGCTGAAGTTGCCGCTCGCATTGACACCCAGGCCATTCGTCGTCAATCCGTTGGGAAGCGACACATTGCCGCCGGCCAGATTCAACTGCGTCGCATTGCCCACCGCAGTCTGCAGATTCGAATCAAGCGTGAACGCCCCGCCAGTGGAATAGGACGACAGGTTATAGGTGGGCGTACCGCCCGACAGCATGCCCGATGCACCGTTGAAACTGTAAGTATCCGCAGCAATTGTTATATTGGAACCCTGAACCACACCGGCCGCGTAGTTGAACCCCGGCGCCGAAATATTGACAGTCGGCGCCTGCACGACCGCCTCACCTGCCGTGCCCACGTTTCCGACATCGAGGTCGACTGTAGCACCTGCGCTCGCGCCTGGCGCCGTCAAGCTCACGCCATTCGTCCCTTGGACATGGACGTAGTTGTTCACCGCAATACCTTGCGGCGAACTCAGCGCAATATTTGTCCCGAATAGCGAGGATCCGACAGTCATTGCGCCGGCGGAGGAGATCGTCGCCGCACCGAGGGACGCCCCGGAACCTGACAACACTTGCAAGGCATTCTGCGAATTTACGACGACCGTACCGAATGGCCCCCACATATCCACATTGTCGGTACTCGACGCGCCACTCGCCAGGCTGGTCAGGTAAGCAGCCGGCATGCTCGATCCGCTGCCCATATAAATCCAATGTGCCGCATTCTGCTGGTAGCCAACTACCTGGATAGGGCTGCTGGCCGTGCCGATCGAACCGCTGCCGCCGCTCTCGATGGCGGAGAGCGGAGACCAGGAAGGAACACTCTGTAGATAGACAAAGTCGGCGGTGATCAGGCCGTTGCTCTGCGTAATCGCACCTGTGCCGCCGCTCAAGATTACGTGATCCGTGTTCGTTCCGCCCGAGCACACCGAACAGGCCGCTTCAATCGGTGCGTTCAGCGCAATGCCTGTAGACACAACCGAGACGTTGCCATTCATGGCCGTCAAGGAGCCACCGATAGTCGCGCTGCCACCAGCAGTAGCCACCAGGTTGACGCTTGCAACCGGCGTATTGACGTTGCCGGTTGCACTCACGCTTGCGCCGACTGCCAATGGTCCACAGGCACTGATGTTTACGTCACCACCAGTCGACGCCACAGCCCCGCCAATGGTCACCCCCCCACCGGAGGAAGCAAGGCCCACCGCCCCATTCGACGTGGTCACCGTGGAGTCCGTGCTCAAGTTGCCGCTGGTCGTAATGGAAATGGCACCGGTATTGGCAACGGTACCCAGTGTGAGCGAGCCCGTATCGTTGACCGTTAATGTGCCGCCGGTGCTGCTCGCCATGCTGGCCGACAAGCTTGGAAAACTATTGGCCGAGCCGGCAAGGGACGCGCCGGTCGTATTACCGCTCGTAAAGTAAATGCCAACAGCATTGCTGGCCGTGATCGTCGAAGTCGCCGCCTGGCTCAAATAGCCACCATTGACCCCCGGGCGGACCGCAAACCCGACGTTCGTCGCCGTCAGCGCACTTGTGCCTTGCAGCAGGATGCTGGCGCCACAACCAGCTTGCAGCGTGCTAAGCGCAATACTACCGCTCGAAGCCGTCAAATTACCGTTGATAGTGATGTCGCCGCCCGGTAGGCCCATGGAACTTAGGCTGATGTTGCCCGACGAAGCGACCAGGTTGCCATTGATATTGATGGCGCCGCCGTTGCCTCCGCTGCTGCAACCGACAGACGCCGTAGCGCAGCCTGTCAGCATGGAGATACTCGGTGCCGTCAAGGTCACACCGTTATTGACCGTGATCGCCCCGGACTGGGTTACAGCGGCAAGTCCCGTGTCGTTGGTCACACTAGCTGCGAAGGTAACGCCATTTGTCGCCGCCAACACGATGTTGCCGCTAGACAAGTCAGACGCGCCGACATTCGTCTGGCCAGCACTGGTAAAGTCCGGCGCACCAAACCCATTGAGCTGTCCCAGCGAGGTATAGGTCGAGCCCAGCAGCGAACCCGACACGACCGTGATATTTGTCGGATCAAGCAACAGCTCGCCCGCCTTGCCGAACGCCGCGCTCGTATCCACAGGCGAATGCCAGTCCAGGCTACCCTTGCCCGACATCTCGACAAAACCGCCGTCGCCGCCATTCGCCCCGCCCGTCACGCTCACCGCACCATAGGTGCGGGTCAATCCGTCGGACCACAGAATTACCTTGCCGCCATCGCCGCTGCCCGTCGCGCTGGCATTGATCACTGCGCTGGCGCTGAAATCCGTTTCCTGCGAGTTGTGCACGGCCGCATTCGCGCCATGCTCATCGCCACCTACCAACACGGTACCGCCGCCGTCGCGGCCCGAAGCATCCACCTTGGCCCCGTTGAACAGGCCTACGCGGTTACCCGTTAGCTGCACGGTACCACCCTTACCTGCAGCATTCGACACGTCCACCGTGCCGTTCAGCACCGTGTCACCAGCGCTGGCATCAACCAGCACCTGCCCACCCTGCGACTGCGTCAGGCTGCCCGCCGCCAACGTGGCCGACTGTGTTGCCTTGAGCACGATCTCGCCATTGCTGCCCACGCTCGCGCTGTTCGCGCTGATCAGGCCCTGCTGCTGAATGGCCGCCGCAAAGATGCCAATGCGGCCCTGGTCGGCAATCAGCTGACCCACATTCAGCACCTGGCCCGCCGGCGCCGTCAGCTGCACGCGCAGCGACGTATCCACGCCATCGACCAGTTCCACGCTGCTGCCCGCTGCCAGCAGAATCTCGCCCTTGGGCGACATGATCACGCCGTTATTCTGCACATTGGGTGCGATCAGGTAGACGAAGCCACCTGTCGGCGTGGTGATATTGGCCGCATTCTGGATGCTGCCCGTATTGCTGCCCTGGAACTTGAGCTTACCCGCCGCAAAGTCAGCGTTAGCGATATCCAGCGTCGAAGCTGCGAACCCAGCCGTATCGACCTGCGCGCCACGCCCGAAGACAATGCCGTTGGCGTTGATCAGGAACACGCGGCCATTCGATTGCAGCTGGCCCAAGATCTGCGAGGGATCGCTGCCGACCACGCGATTAAGCACCGCGCTGTTACTGTTTTGCTGAACGAACTTGGTCAGTTCGCCCGCCCCGATCGAGAAGGATTGCCAGTTGATGATCGTGCCGGGGGTGTTGGTCACCACAAGGCTATTGCCCTGTTGCTGGAAACTCGCGTTGCCCGACGCCACGGAACCGCCCGAGGGGTTCGCCAACGTCAGCGGCGCATAACACGATAGCGTCGCAACAAACAGTGTCTTCAACGCGAAACGTTGCTCTTGCGTGGTACTCATTGCAGCCCCCTTACCGCCTTGCAGCGGTTGAGCGACGGTGCGTCGCCCGTGCATCACGAATAGATATCAATAGCTTACGGTCGCCAGAACATGCGCCCGCACGTCATCTTTCTTGGTCCCGCCGCCTTCCTTCAATGGGCAGGCCACATCCACCTTCAACGTCGCCGTCTTGCCTATGCCCATACGCAGGCCCAGGCCCGCGCTTGCCAACTCCGCCTCCGTCACCTCGCCCGGCTGCGCATGGTTGCGCGTCACGCGGCCATAGTCGGCAAATGCCAAGCCGCGCAGGCTCCAGCCCTTCCAACCCATGCCGGCCGCCACGTCCGGCGTATAGCCTTCCAGGTTGGTCGTCACACCTGAATCGTCCGACAGCGCGCGCTCCTCGTAGCCCCGCACGCTGTTGGCGCCGCCAATACCAAACTGCTCGCCCGAGGCCAGCGCATCGTTGGTCCACTGCCCCGTCAGCGCCACGTGCGCCATCCACTCCCCTGCAACGGAAACGTAAACGTTGCCGCCATAGCGCACAATGGAATAATTGGCACTTGCGTCAACGCGACCGGCCGTCTGCGCCAGGTTACCGTTCGATATATTGTGGTTCAGCGAAACGTTCCAGTCATAGGACCAGCGCTGACCCTGCCACTGCGTCAGGTAGGCCAGGCTTACCGGGTGCACGATGTAGTCGCTGGCAAACCCCTTGCCGTGCGCCACCGAAGTATCAAACTTGCGCCAATCGTAGCCCCATTGCAGATGCTGCTGGCGGTCGCCCCAGTCAGGCAGCGTCTCGCTGTAGCGCACACCGCCCACGTCACCCTTGCCGCTCACATCGAACAGGCCGCCCAACGCACCCGACGTCACATTCGAATAGCCGCCGTAAACACTCAGGCTGTCGCCCCAGCGATAGAAAGGGATCTTGTAACCCAGGCCGAAAATCTTGACCTTGTCCGCCTCGGTCGGCGATGTCGTCGCCTGCGCCGTCAGCACCTGGTCGCGGTCGAACATATTCGAGTCCTGAAAACCGACCGACACGCGCGCTCGCCCCTCGCTCGTCCCGCTGTTGTCCGCGCTCAAAAAGGCACGCCACGGCTTCTCATCGTCGACCTTGACGTTCACGTCCATCTTTTGCGGGTCCTCGCCCGCCTGCATGGTCGCCGTGATGTGGCGCGAGGGGCTCTCGTTGGCCAGACGCAAGTCCTTCGCCAAGGCCAAGGTATTGGGCACCTGGCCCTCCTGCAGGGCCGGCATCGCGCGGCGTACATTGTCCGCGCCAAAATACTGATTGCCCTCGATGCGCACCTTGCCGACGTGCGGCTCGACCACCTTGAACACGACCACGCCCTGGTTCAGCTCCTGCTCGGGCAGATAGACCTGCAGGGCACCATAGCCCGCCGTGCGATAGAGGCTCTCCAGCGCCTCAAGCGCGTGCTGGACATCGGCGAAATCGCGGTCCTCCCCGGCAAACGGGGCAAGGGTCGACTGGACACGCTCATCGGGCAGCACCGTATTGCCCTCCACCCGATAGCTCTTGATCGGGAATTTGAGAGCTTGCTCAGCATGTGACGCAATAGCGAACGCACACAACAACGCACAAAAAAGCGGTTTCATTCTTTCCCCAAGCGGATTTGGCCTTACTACACTCTAGTTGGCCGACACTACGCGCAGCAAGGCCCAAAGGCCGGCGTGAGCAGGTCACCGCGTTATGTACGATAATTTATCGTGAGAAACAAGAGAGATTGCGTAATTATTGCCAAGCGGGGAACAAAATAATGCCGAAATACAACGAATCGGCCAGCTTGGCGCCGTAAGGCGGGGAAATACACTGCAGTCATGAACTGCGAAAACACTGACAAGAACGCCACACGCCATTGCAGCATGTGGTGGAGAATCATACAGCCAGAACACCTTCCTAGCGGTGCATGGACATGCTCTGCAACAACAGCAACCCCTGTTCCGACACATAGTGCCGGAAGTTGAACTGCTTCAGCTGCCGCATCACCTGGCTCGCATCGAACTTACCCGACGATATCTGGTCACGGATACGCTTGAAGCGCCCGCACTCCAGCAGCAATGCCTGGCGCCGCTTGTTCACCAGCTGTACATGATGCTTCTCAATGATGACAGAAAGTTGAAGCCAGATCAGCAAGCCACCGGCCCACCACCACCACTCGGCAATCAGAGCCACCACACACACCAGTACAAGCAACAGGTACCAAACAAGATCCGCATGCGGGAAGTCCGGCGCCCAGTTGCCCAGCTTGGGCCAGTTCAACTTCAGCTGGCTGATGATGCGCTCGCGGTCGTTCGCATCGCGCTTCAGCCGCGCCCAGATTGCATCGAATTCCAGCGCAACGTACCACTTATCGAACAGGCGCGTCTGCAGCCAGTCCGTCTCACGGTAAGCCTCGATCTTGCTGTTGAGCAATTGCTGGTACTCGTCACTGGCCAAGGGTGGAAGCAGCTCCCACTCCGGATGCGCCAATTGCCGGCGCACCACTAGTGGAAAGCCCAGCACCTCAGTCAGCTGCTGCTTGCGTGCATCAATGGCGGCCCGGTTCAGGCGCTCATCCATCGCGTCCAGGTTTGCATACTGCTCAATCATCAGATCGAGCTTCTCGAACGACGGCGCAACCAGCGGATTCTTCGCCAACGCACGATGCTGTGCCGCCAGTTCCTCATGGATCGGCGTCACCAGGAATTCCGTCTCCGGCGGCCAGGGCGAGCGCAAGAAGCTCTCCACCTTGAAGAAGACCTCCTCAAAATGCGACGCGAAAGCCTTCTTGTACTCCTCCTGCGCCTGCGCATCCTTGTCGCGCTCACCCGTCACCAAGGGCGCAGTCGGTGGCCGGCGCTGCAGCTCCAGGCGCAGACTGTTGGCACTCTGGACGAAATCCGGCGCGATACCGACGCGCGCGAACATCGGCGCCAGCTCCTTATGCCGCTGGCGCAGCTCGTCCAGTTCCTTCCAGATGTCCCACTGCTGCTTCTTCTTGTCGTCCGCCATGGTGCTGCTTTATCGGCCACCCTCGAAGCTAAACCAGGAAACACCCCGCACCTCACTGGCGCGGAGCCTCGCCCCTACACAGTCATGCTCTGCTCATCAGGCAATCTGGCAGGCATCCGCAAACGGCAGGCGCGGATTGCGCGGATGCAGCTTGCTCGCATCGCCATAACCCAAGTTGATCAGGAAATTCGACTTCACCGTCGTACCCGCAAAGAAGGCGGCGTCCACCTTCGCATTGTCGAAGCCCGACATCGGCCCGCAATCCAGGCCAAACGCACGCGCCGCCAGGATCAGGTAGGCACCCTGCAAGGTCCCGTTGCGGAACGCCGTCGTCTGGATCAAGGCATCGTTGCCCGCAAACCAGCTGCGCGCATCGGCATGCGGAAACAGCTCCGGCAGACGGTCGTAGAAAGCCATGTCATGCGCCACGATCACCGTCACCGGCGCCGCCATCGTCTTCGCCAGATTGCCCTCGCTCAAAGCCGGCGCCAGCCTTTCCTTGGCCGCCTTCGACTTCACGAACACAAAGCGCGCCGGGCTCGAATTGGCACTGGTCGGCCCGAACTTCAGCACATCGTACATCGCCTGCAGCGTCGCATCGTCCACCGGCTTGTCAAGAAAGGCACTGTGCGTATGCGCAGCGCGAAACAGCTGGTCCAGCGCAGCATCGTTCAGAACGGAACTCATAATGGCATCCTGTGATCAAGAAACAAATCGTCCCGCGAAGGATAGCGGCACACCAGCCAGAACGCCAGTTCCAGAGCCTTCGTAGTACAAAAAACAAACGCCCCGGATCACCGGGGCGCTGTCATCGCACACAAGCTCGCAATCAACGACGGTCGCCCGAGAACGCCATCAGCAGATTCAACAGGCTCACGAAGATATTGTACGCATCCAGGTACAGCTGCAGCGTCGCGATCACATAGTTCGTCTCGCCGCCGTTCACGATCTGGCTCACGTCGTACAGGATGTAGCCCGAGAAGATCAGGATCGCCACGACCGACACCATCAGCGCCATCGCCGGAATCGCCAGGAACAGGTTCGCAATGCTCGCGATGATCAGCAGGATCAAACCCACGAACAGGAACTGCCCCAGGAACGAGAAGTCCTTCTTCGTCACCGTCGCAATACCAGCCAGCGTAAAGAAGATCAACGCCGTCCCCACCGCCGCCATGGCAATCAGTTCACCGCCATTGCTGAAGCGCAGGGCAATCTGCAGCATCTGCGACAACCACAGGCCCATAAAGCCCGTCCAACCCAGCAAGATCACAATCCCCGCCGGACTATTGCGCGTCTTGCCAATCGCAAAGAACGCCGCAAAGCTCACGCCCAGGAACA
>JAFAKZ010000090.1 GCA_019234745.1 Burkholderiales bacterium | reverse complement strand
CCATGAAATTAGCCCGCCTCACCCACGCCTGCCTGGCCGCCCTGATTACCTTTTCCTCCGTCGCCGCCGACCTGCCCGACCTGGGCGATTCGGCCGTGGGCGAGTTGCCGCCGCACGAGGAGCACCGTATCGCCGACATCGTGGCGCGCGAACTGCGCCAGTCGGGCGAGGCGGAGGACGATCCGGAGATCGTCGACTACCTGAATCGCCTGGGTTACCAGCTGGCGTCGAACAGCAACGACTCCACCATCAATTTCCGCTTCTATCCCATCTCCTCGCCTGAGATCAATGCCTGGGCCATCCCGGGCGGCATCATCGGCGTGAACCTGGGTCTGATCGTGCTCACCCAGCACGAGTCGGAGCTGGCTGCCGTGATGGCGCACGAAGTCGGCCACGTCACGCAGCACCACTATGCGCGCATGATCCAGTCGCAGAAGGGGCAGGGCTTCCTGACTTTGGCCTCTATCGCGCTGGCCATCCTGGCCGCACGCAATAGCAGCAATCCGGATACGGCGGCCGGGGCCATCCAGGCCACGCAGGGCTACCAAATCCAGCGCCAGATCAACTTCACGCGCGAATTCGAGCGCGAAGCGGACCAGACGGGCATGCAGACGCTGCAGAAGGCCGGCTTCGACCCGCACGCCATGCCCATCTTCTTCGACCGCATGCAGCACTTCTACCGCAATATGGAGAATGGCGCGCTGTCCTTCCTGCAGACGCACCCGGTGACGACCGAGCGTATCGCCTCGGCCCAGGCGCGTATCGCCGATATGCCCTACAAGCAGTGGACGGACAGCCCGGACTACCTGTTCGTGCGCGAAAAGGCCCGTTGCCTGCAGCTAGGCGTCAATGGCGCGCTGGACTACTACGCCGGCACGACGCAGCAGAAGAAGTACGCCAGCGAAGTGGCGCAGGAGTACGGCAACGCCTATGCCCTGTATCGCGCCAAGCGCTATGACGAGGCCTGGACAAAGATCAGCGAGGTGCGCAAGCGCTTTGGCGATGCGCAACCGATGCTGGATTCCCTGGCCGGCAATATCCGCCTGGAACAGCGCCGCTACGACGAGGCCGAGGCGATCTTCGCCACGGCGGCCACGCGCTTCCCCAGCGCACCGTCCATCTACTACGGCCATATCGACGTGGAGCTGCGCGCCGGCAAGCTGCAGGACGCGGCGCATGCCACGGAAGACGAATTGGGCCGCCACAAGAGCGACCCTGGCCTTTACCAGCGCCTGGCGCAAGCCTATAGCGGCCTGAACGAACCCACGCAATCGCACCGCGCCATGGCCGACTATTACGCCCTGCTGGGTGAAACGACGGCCGCCATCCAGCAAATCCAGATCGCCTTGAAGGCGGGCGGCGACTTCTACCAGATGTCGGCCCTGGAAGCGCGCCTCAAGGAGCTGCGTCAGCAGTTGCCGGTGGACAAGCACGGCAAGGTGATCGAGGAAAAGCCGGACGGCCCGTGATGCCGCGTCGTGTAGGTTGGGCTTCGCTACGCTCTACCCAACCTTACGATCTACGAAGCGGCGCCTTCTTCGGCGCTCAAGCCCGCCTTGCGCCGCATACAGCTTAAATAGATATTGGCGTCCGGCCCCGTGCCGCTGCGCTGCGCCTGCCAGATCATCTCCGCCAGGCAGTCCATCATCTCGTGCTGGGCCTCGTGCTCGTCGCCCAGCTTCTTGCACAGCTCGCCATACAGCCCCAGCACGCCGCGCGGCTGGTCGATGGACAGCTGTTCCTCGATCGCCAGGTGCATGGAGATATGCAGGAAGGGGTTCGTCTCGCCGAATTCGGGCGGGTAGTCCCGGTCCGTGTATTGCGCCGGCTTGTTCAGCAGCGCGTGGTATTCCGGGTGGCGCACGATGACGGCGAGCGCGATGCGTTCGAGATCGGTAAGGGAGGCGTTTTGACTGTGCTTGGCCCAGGTATCGAAGAGAAACTGGCGGGCCTGGTCGCGGCTGGGATTGAACATGCTCAGGAAGGACGGGAAAGTAAATCAGCCGCCATTGTCCTCCCTTGTGCCTTGGCCGGCAAACCGCTCAGATGTCCTTGCCGCCGAAGCTCGCCAGTACAAGGCTCTGATGCAGCAGGCGATTCATGCCGGCCTGATGCACGATCTGCCCGTTGCCATAGAAGCCGGCGAACGGTACACCGGGCCAGGCGGCCCTGACCATTTCCCATTCCCTATCGACGCCGCCGTGCAGTTCCGGGCCACGCGCGCCGCAGGAGAAGAGCAGGGCGAAGTCCGGCGCCGGGCCGGCGACCAGGGCGGCGACTTCCTGCTGCGCCGTCTCGGCCGAGCGATGCAGCCAGCGCACGCGTTCGCCCACTTGCACACGGCCCGCGACGGTGACGGCACCGTCGGGGTTGATGGACACGACGGGCAGGGATTCCGTGACGGCGTCGTTGTCGTCCACCAGTGCCAGCGCTATCTGATGCGCAGGCGGCATGACGTCGATGGCGCGGCGCAAAGTCGTGGCTGCCTGGCGCTCATCCAGCGTCTGCAGGTCAAAGCCGTCGACTGCCGTGATGCGATGTATGGTGCCCACGGGTGCCAGGCCGCGCGACAGGCCGATATGGGCGGTCGGCAAGGGTAGGTCGGCATAGCCTTCCGGTACGATCTGGCCCTGGCGCCATACCTTGAATGGCCCGAGCCCGGTGGCATCGCCCGCCACGCCGCCATAGCGCGGCCGCTCCTGTTCCAGCCAGCCGATATCCAGCGCATTGGGGGCCGCGAGGCTCAGGAGCGCCTGCTGGTCGAGCACCAGCTGTTCCGGCAGAACCAGGGCGCAGGCTGAGGGAGCATCCAGCACCCAGTCTTCCTCGGTCATCACGCCCAGCGCCGTGCAGCCCGTGATGGCCAGCGTCTGCGCGGCGCGCGCGGCGGCAACGATGGCCGGGCGCGGGTCGTGCGCGAAATCGGCAGAGAGAAAGAGCAGCACCTGTCCCGCCCGGCTCGCGCCCAAGCGGGCGAGCGCTTTCTCCACAGCCTCGGCGGCGAGCCTTGGGGTAGCGCGGGGGGACTGAGTGAGGCCGGTGGTGACCCCGGTGGTGGATACGGTTGGCATAGCGCTATTATCGATAAAGCGGCCAGCTTTTGCCCGTCCAACGTATTATGCGTAATATCGAACCCGACGAAATCCAGGGAGACCATCATGTCCGCACCGCTGTACGCCTTTTCCGCCAACCGCCTGGGTGGTGCACCGGAGTCGCTCGCTGCCTACGAAGGCAAGGTGCTGCTGATCGTCAATACGGCCAGCGAGTGCGGCTTTACGCCGCAACTGGGCGGCCTGGAGAAGCTGCATGAGCAATATGGCGAGCGCGGCTTCGAGGTGCTGGGCTTTCCCTGCAACCAGTTCGGCGGCCAGGAGCCGGGCAATGCGGAGCAGATCGGCGCCTTCTGCCAGAAGAACTTCGGCGTGAACTTCCCCATGTTCGACAAGATCGAGGTGAACGGCGACGGAACCCACCCGCTCTATCAGTACCTGAAGAGGGAAAAGAAGGGCTTGCTGGGTAGCGAGGCGATCAAGTGGAACTTCACCAAGTTCCTGGTGGATCGCAGCGGCAAGGTGATCGACCGCTTCGCGCCGACCACGAAACCCGAGGAAATCGCTTCCAAGATCGAAGCTTTACTTTGATCTGGGACGTACCGACCTTCACATTGCTGTAACCGGCATTGTCCGAAGGCGGCATTTCAGCTAAAATTCACCTCGAAATCATCGAATTAATGAGGGAACGGGATAGGCACGCCTATCCCGTTTTCTTACGTCAAGGGAAGCCCAACAGAAGTCTGATACTTAAACCGTCAGTGCTCCGCCCGATATCGCCGGGCCTCACGAGAGCCGGAATACAAGGCGCCCCACGCTGTTGATTCCACTATCCCCGCCCAAGGGGATGCCGACTGACGCGCGACAGTGAACTTTTGCAGGGCTTTTCTAAGATTCAAGTGACAGCGCGCTCAAGCGCTGTCGCCGCAACTAGGAGCCGCTGTGTCCCAACAACGTCCCAAAGCCCTGCTCGCCCTCGCCGACGGCACGCTGTTCCATGGCAGCAGCATCGGCGCCGCCGGCCATACGGTTGGCGAAGTGGTGTTCAATACCGCGCTGACCGGCTATCAGGAAATCCTGACCGACCCGTCCTACTGCCGCCAACTGGTGACGCTGACCTATCCGCACATCGGCAACGTGGGCGTGAACCCGGAAGATGCCGAATCGAACGGCGTGTTCGCCGCCGGCCTGATCGTGCGCGATCTGCCGTTGCGCATGTCGAACTTCCGCGCCGCCGAAACGCTGGATGCCTACCTGGCCCGCACGGGCACGGTGGCGATCGCCGATATCGACACGCGCCGCCTCACCCGCATCCTGCGCGAGAAGGGTGCGCAGCCGGGCTGCATCATGGCCGGCGACATCGACGCCGAAAAGGCCGTCGAGCTAGCTAAGGGCTTTGGCACGATGGCGGGGCAGGACCTGGCCAAGGTCGTGTCGGCCAAGGCCAGCTACGAGTGGAGCACGCGCGAATGGCGCCTGAGCCGCGGCTTTTCTGAACAGAAGGCGGCGCGCTACCACGTGGTGGCCTACGACTTCGGCGTGAAGCACAACATCCTGCGTATGCTGGCCGAGCGCGGCTGCCGCCTGACGGTGGTGCCAGCGCAGACCCCGGCCGAAGAAGTGTACAAGCTGAACCCGGACGGCGTGTTCCTGAGCAACGGCCCTGGCGACCCGGAGCCTTGCGATTACGCGATTGACGCCATCAAGTCCTTCCTGGACCGCGGCCTGCCAACCTTCGGCATCTGCCTGGGCCACCAGCTGCTGGGCCTGGCCGTCGGCGGCCGCACCAGCAAGATGAAGTTCGGCCACCACGGTGCGAACCACCCGGTGCAGGACCTGGACGACCGCCGCGTGCTGATCACCAGCCAGAACCACGGCTTCCAGGTGGACGAAAGCAGCCTGCCGGGCAATGTGCGCATTACCCACCGCTCGCTGTTCGACGGCACTGTGCAGGGCATCGCACTGACCGACAAGCCGGCCTTCAGCTTCCAGGGTCACCCGGAAGCAAGCCCGGGGCCGCACGACGTGGCCTATCTGTTTGACCGCTTCATCCATTCGATGGAGCAGGCGAAGAAGTAAGGGCAGGGCGCCCGGTGGCGGTGAACTGTCCCGCACCTTGCCCGGAACGAATACAGCACCCTGAATTGATTTGATGATCGAGTGAAGGGCGGAATGCGATGGCGCAGTGCATGCGCTCACGTTTCGCCCCTCACGCAACGCACGGAATACCCCATGCCAAAACGCACAGACCTTAAAAGCATCCTGATCATCGGTGCCGGCCCCATCATCATCGGCCAGGCCTGCGAGTTCGACTACTCCGGCGCACAGGCCTGCAAGGCGCTGCGCGAAGAGGGTTACCGGGTTATCCTCGTGAACTCGAACCCGGCCACGATCATGACCGACCCGAATATGGCGGACGTGACCTATATCGAGCCAATCAACTGGGAAGTGGTCGAAAAGATCATCGCCAAGGAGCGCCCGGATGCGATCCTGCCGACCATGGGTGGCCAGACGGCGCTGAACTGCGCCCTGGACCTGTGGCACCACGGCGTGCTGGAGAAGTACAAGGTCGAGATGATCGGCGCCAAGCCGGAAGCCATCGACAAGGCCGAAGACCGCCAGAAGTTCAAGGTGGCGATGGAGAAGATCGGCCTGGAAAGCGCCCGCTCCGGCATCGCCCATAGC
>JAFAKZ010000564.1 GCA_019234745.1 Burkholderiales bacterium | reverse complement strand
CGCATAAGGAATACCCGTGAGTGAAGACGTAATCGTCGCCTATACCGACGGTGCCTGTAAGGGTAACCCTGGTCCCGGCGGCTGGGGCGCCTTGCTGGTCTACAAGGGCCAGGAAAAGGAACTGTTCGGCGGCGAGGCCAATACCACCAACAACCGCATGGAACTGATGGCCGTGATCATGGCGCTGGAGACGCTCAAGCGCCCCTGCCAGGTCAAGGTGTGGCTCGATTCGCAGTACGTGAAGAATGGCATCGAGAGCTGGATACACGGCTGGAAGAAGAACGGCTGGAAGACGGCCGACAAGAAGCCCGTGAAAAATGCCGAGCTATGGCAGCGGCTCGACGCCGCGCGCGCGCAGCATCAGGTGGAGTGGGCCTGGGTCAAGGGCCACGCCGGGCATGCGGGCAATGAGCGGGCCGACGCCTTGGCCAACAAGGGCGTGGCGTCGCTACGCACCTGATAGGCGTATGATGGCGGCGATTTAGCACATACGCCGTTAAGGAGCCTCTGAACAAGTATTCGATCCCGGATACTTATTCAGAGACTCCTTAAGACAATTCGGGATACTTGTTCATGCAAGCGCGCCAAGCCAGCAAGACCTTCATCATGATCACCGTGTTCCTCGACGTGATGGGCATGGGCTTGGTCATTCCCGTGCTGCCCGATCTCGTGGGACAGCTGGTCGGCAGCCAGGCAATGCAGGCGACCTGGTACGGCATTATCATGGCCACCTACGGCACCATGCAGTTCTGCTGCGCGCCGGCGCTGGGGGCCTTGAGCGACCGCTTCGGCCGCCGGCCCATCCTGCTGCTGTCCATTTTTGGCCTGGGCACGAGCTTCCTCGTCACGGGCATGGCAACCTCGCTGGTCACGCTGTGGCTGATCCGCCTTCTGAGCGGCGCGACGGGGGCCAGTTTCTCCGTGGCCGGTGCCTATATGGCCGATATCTCGCCACCGGAAGAGCGCGGCAAGGCCTTTGGCCTGATCGGCGCGGCCTTCGGCATGGGCTTCGTGTTTGGCCCCATGCTGGGCGGCTTGCTAGGCCATTACGGCTTGCGCCTGCCCTTCTTCGCCGCCGCCACCATGTCGATGATCAACTGGCTGTACGGCTACTTCGTGCTGCCGGAGTCCTTGCCCAAGGAGAAGCGCTCGCCCTTTTCACTGCGCCGCGCCAATCCGTTCACGGCGCTGGCCAACCTGAGCAAGCTGGAAGGGGTGGGCGGGCTGATCGGCGTGTTTGCGCTCACCGTGCTGGCGCAGCTCATCCTGCAGAGCACCTGGGTGCTGTACACGAAATTCCGCTTCCATTGGACGACGCTCGACAACGGCATTGCGCTATCTATCGTGGGCATCGTCAGCGCCATTGTGCAAGGTGGCCTACAGGGGCCGCTGCTCAAGCGCTTCGGTGAGAAGCGCCTGGCGCTCATGGGTTTGACCTCGGGCGCGATCGCCTTCTTCTTCTACGGTACCGTCCGCGAGGGCTGGATGATGTACTGCATCATCTTTGCCAATATGCTGGGCTTTGCCGCTGGCCCCGCGCTGCAGGCCATCGTATCGAAGCAGGTCGACCCGACCAAGCAGGGCATCACCATGGGCTCGCTCAATGCCATCAACAGCGTGATGATGGTGGTGGCGCCGCTCTTGGGCAGCAGGACACTCGCCTGGGTCAGCAATCTGCCGCCCAGCGACTGGCGCTTCGGTACGACTTTTTACGTCGCATGCGGGCTGCAAATCTGCGGCCTCGTACTCGCCACGATCCACTTCCGCCGCCAGCGCAATGAGCGCTTGGCCGCTGCAGCTGCGACATCCAAGTAAGGTATTTCCATGCGTCAAATCATCCTGGATACGGAAACCACGGGCCTGCGCGTCGAGGACGGCAACCGCATTCTCGAAATCGCTGCCGTCGAGATGGTGAATCGCAAGCTCTCGCCGCCCAGCGCGCATCTGCACCGCTATATCAACCCGGAACGGGACAGCGAAGAGGGCGCACTGAATGTGCACGGCCTGTCCACCGACTTCCTGTCGGACAAGCCCAAGTTCGCCGAGATCGTCGACGAATTCCTCGACTTCGTGCGCGATGCCGAGCTGATCATCCACAACGCACCGTTTGACGTCGGCTTCCTCAATATGGAGCTGGGCAAGCTGGGGCGCGGCAAGATCACCGACTACGTGAGCGGCATCATCGACACGCTGGCCGAGGCGAAGGAGCTGTTCCCCGGCAAGCGCAACAGCCTGGATGCCCTGTGCGACCGCTACGAGGTGGACCGCAGCGCCCGTACGCTGCACGGCGCCCTGATCGACTGCGAACTGTTGGCAGAAGTCTACCTGTGCATGACGCGCGGGCAGGACAGCCTGCTGATGGACTTCGGTGCGGAGGACAGCAAGGATCATTCGGCGGCAGCAGGCGGATCACGTGTGGCGCACGGACCCATCGTGGTGCGCCGCGCCAGCGAGGAAGAGTTGGCCGAACACGCGGCCTACCTGGAGGGCTTGGACAAGGCGATCAAGGGCAGCTGCCTGTGGCGCCAGTATGAGCCTAAGCCGGAGGCCGCTTGAGCCGCTACGTCGCGCTCGTGCCCGCCGCCGGCTCCGGCAGCCGCATGGGGGCAGCTACGCCCAAGCAATACCTGCCGCTGCTGGGCAAGCCTTTACTTGCTCATACGCTGGAAGCGCTGGCTGCAGTCGAACCGATCGCGTCCGTCGTGCTGGTGCTGTCGCCCGAGGACGAATGGTTCGATGCTGAGGCGCTGTCGGCCGATTGCCGCCAGAAGCTCGACGTACGCCGCTGCGGTGGTGCGAGCCGGGCGGAGAGTGTGCGCAACGGCCTGCGCGCCATCGCACCCGTGGTGGCGAGCGACGACTGGGTGCTGGTACACGATGCCGCGCGCCCCTGCGTTGCGCAGGCCGACGTTCTCAATCTGATTGACACGCTATGTGACGACGAAGTGGGTGGCATCCTGGCCGTGCCCGTGGCCGATACGCTGAAGCGCGCCGACCTGCATGAACGCATCACCGCCACCGTGCCGCGCGAGGCGCTGTGGCGCGCGCAGACGCCGCAGATGTTCCGCCACGGCCTACTGCTCACTGCGCTGGAGCGCACGGCGGACGAGCAGATCACGGACGAGGCCAGCGCGATGGAGGCCATGGGCCTGGCGCCGCGCCTGGTGCGGGGCAACGAGCGCAATATCAAGGTCACCTATCCCGCCGACCTGACGCTGGCGGCGGGCTATTTGCAATCCGATCAAGTGGATTGAACACCGATCAAAGCCTGGGACGGGGAGATGTCATGAGTTTTCGTATTGGCCAGGGCTGGGATGTCCATAGGTTGGTGGAAGGGCGCCCGCTGATATTGGGTGGCGTGACCATCCCCTTCGACCGCGGCCTCTTGGGTCATTCCGACGCCGATGCCCTGCTGCACGCGATCACCGATGCGCTGCTTGGGGCCGCGGGCCTGGGCGATATCGGCCGCCA
>JAFAKZ010000505.1 GCA_019234745.1 Burkholderiales bacterium | reverse complement strand
TGCCCGTGTTCATCAGCCTCACGGCCAACCAGAGCATGCGCGACAAGAAGCGCACCATCCGCATCGCCTCGCTGGCCGTGGCGAGCCTATTGATCGGCACCGCCCTGGTCGGTAGCTCGGTGCTGGAATTTTTCGGCATCGGCATCGCCTCCTTCAAAGTGGCGGGCGGCATCCTGATCCTGCTGGTTGGGCTGTCCATGGTGAATGCGCAGGTCGGCTCCACGCGCCAGACCTCGGAAGAACGCGAGGAGGCGGAGCACAAGGCCAACGTGGCCGTCGTGCCGCTGGCGATTCCGCTGCTGGCAGGCCCTGGCGCCATGTCCACCATGATCATCTATGCACACAGCGTGGAGCACTGGTACCAGTTCGCCTGGTTGATTGGCGACGGCTTGCTGATTGGCGTGATTACCTGGCTGTCGCTCAACCTGGCCGTGCCCATTTCACGCGTGCTCGGTAAGACGGGTATCAATGTCGCAACCCGTCTGATGGGCCTCCTGTTGATGGCCATTGCCGTGGAATTCATGGTGGACGGTCTGACGAAGCTGTTGCCCGTCCTTAAAGGCTGATCGTTTATCCCCATTTTGTGGGCTAGCGTATGCGCCGATGAGCGTTTATGCTTAGCCCACCTCTAGAAGCGGCTGTTAATATTCCTCTATGACCCGAGAACAGCGAACCGCGCGGCGCATTCCTGTCGATTGCCCTGCGCGCATCCGCACGATGGACATTGGGCCGACCCACTACGGCAGTTGCAAGGACTTGGCCGTGGGTGGCATGACGGTGCACAGCAGCTTTGTGCCGCGTCCGGATGAGGAATTGGAGATTACCCTGCTGCCGCCTACTGCGAATGGCCGTAAGCCCACGCCCATGGTGGTGCGCGCGCGGGTGCGGCGCTGCCATGAGGTGGAGCGTGGCAAGTGCTATGAGATTGGCCTGGAGATCATGCAGGTCGTGAGCTGACCTATAGGGCCAGCTCCCTCGAATAGACTACTTCTCAGTCACAAACACCGCCAAGGTGCCGTCCAACTGCTTGGACGTACTGCCCAGCTTCTCAGCCGACTCACCCATGCCTTCCGCCTTCTCGCGGTTCGTGTGCATGGTGTCGGTGAGCGCTACCAGCTCACCCCGGATAGCATCTACCGATTGACGCACCGACTCTGCGTCGGCTGCCGTTTCGCCCACGATGGAACTGGTCTGTGACATCAGTTCCGCCGTGCTGGCGATGGCGGAATCGACTGTGGACGAGGCCGATACCAGGCTATCGATTTGGCGTGCCTGGTCCGACACGTGCTTGCTCGTGCCGTCGATGGTGGTCAGGATACGGCCCACCAGCGTATTGGTCTTGCCCAGTGTCTCCTGCGTCTGGCTGGCCAGCTTGCGTACTTCGTCCGCCACCACGGCAAAGCCGCGGCCCTGTTCGCCGGCGCGGGCCGCTTCGATGGCGGCGTTGAGTGCCAGCAGATTGGTTTGTTTCGAAATCTCGGAAATGGTGTTCAGGATGCTGGTGATTTCGCGCACATTGGTCGACAGCGTGGAGAAGGCCTCGGTGAATTCCCGGTTCGCGTCCGCGCCGGCTGATATCTGCCGCGTCATCTCGTCGATCTGCGTGCGCGCATTGGCCAGTTCCGCTTCCACCAGGCCGATGTCGGAACGCAGACTGGAGGCCCGTTCCGCCGAGTTCTTGGTGACCTCGGAAATCTCGTCGGCACGGCGTGTGACTTCGTCCAGGCCCTCGGATGCACGCACCGTGTCGCCCGCGATGGCGGTGGTGAGTTCGGCGAACTCGGTCGAGAGCGCCGCATTGCCCGATGCCGCGCCCTTGGCCTCGGCCAGTGCGCCACGGAAGCTGGCGATCAGCTCGTTCAGGTTGTGCGCGATGGCGCCCAGCTCGTCGCGCTCCCGTTCGTCCACCGAGAGGACCAGGTTCTTGTCGCTGGCGATGGTATGCAGGGTAGTGCCGATATAGCGGATGCGGCGCACCACGATTTCTGCGAGTACGTAGCAGATCGCCATGCCGATCGCGAAACCGATGGCTCCGAGTCCGATTGACGTCGCCAGCGTCTTGCGCAATTCGGCCGCAACGCCCGATATGTCGATGTCCGCGCCGATCACATAGCGCAGGTCCTGCGAGGTCTTGATGGGGATGTAGACGGAGCGGAACCTCCCGAACTGGTCGTGGCGCTCGTCGTAGGCTTTCTCGTTCTTGTTGAACGCCACCATCATGCCCTTGGAGGGCGTGTTCACCGCCGTATAGTGCGGCGAGTAGTGCTTGGCCTTCTTGTCCGCCTCGTCGTAGGCATCCGCCAGGTAGTGGATCTTGCCCTCGTTCTTCGCTACCACGTAGAGGTGGGCGAGGCCGGCCTTGGTCGCATAATCCTTCAGCTTGATGCCGTTCGTGGTGTATTCCGTATCCGACACCGTGCCGTCGCCGTTGGCGCGCAGGAAGTAGGATTCGCTCTGTAGGAAGGGCATGGCGCTTGCGGCGCCGACCAGTTGGCCGTCGATACCGGCCATGACGGCCTCAGCCTTGAGGTAGTAGGAGAATGCCGTGTAGATGAGACCCGTGATGACATTGGCGACAAAGAACATCGCCAGCAGTTTTCCCTTGAGCGACCAGTCA